>NZ_JAMXYB010000022.1:0-41557 GCF_024129495.1 Acinetobacter sp. S4400-12
GCCAAAAATAAACAATAAGCCCCTGAAAAGCTTATTAGTTTACTTAATTCAAGCTAAGAGTAAACAGAATGACAACACTTCAAGAACTTTGCATAAAACGAAAGAATCAAATTGCGAATCGCAATGGTACAGAAGCCTTACGCAATCGTATAGCACAACTTAAAACTTTGTCTGGTGAAGAACGTCTACGTTTTGCTGAAAAACTCAAAGGCTATATCGAAGCCTTATTCGAGCATCAAATCATCACATTCCAAGATGCAAAGGACTGGGAATGGATTGTAAATAGCAACGTAAAAGGACTTCACTAATGTCTGAAATGAAACATCGCATCATTAACCGTCTTGAAAATATGTTCAGCTTCAAGACACGTGGCGAATGGTTCCGTGAAGGGATCTGCCCACAGTGCGGTAAAAAAGAACTTTATACCCATGCCCATAATCCACGTATCGTGAAATGTGGTCGCTTGGTCAAATGTGGTTATGAAGAACACGTCAAAGACATCTGTGAAGATTTATTCAAAGACTGGTCTGAATACCATCCACAAACCGATACAAATCCAAACGCAGCTGCTGATGCTTTCTTGTCAGAAGGTCGTGGTTTCGATCTTAAAAACTTAATTGGTAAATACACCCAGCAGTTCTATAAAGACTCAAACACTGGCGAATCCTCTGCAACTGTTCGCTTTATGTTGGACGACAAAAACTATTGGGAACGTCTGATTGACCGACCTGAACGTTTTGGCAATAAAAAAGCACGCTTAAACTATGGCTTTAAAAATGCAGGTCAAGCATGGTCAATACATGAACTAGATGAAATCTGCAAACTCGGTGCAACGGGTGAAGCCGTTTGGATCACTGAAGGTATCTTTGATGCCATTGCACTGAGTCAGTCAGGTGTCAAAGCCATATCATGCCTGTCATGTGTCAATTACCCTTCTGCTTTCTTAAAGCAAATTGCAGATCGTTGCCATGAACTAAAAATTGACAAGCCACGTTTACGCTGGGCATTTGACAATGATTCAGCAGGTAAAGGCTACACAGTTAAATGGCATGAACGTTCACGTGCTGAAGGTTGGTCGTCTACAGCTGCACAGCCACCGGCAAATGGTGGTAAAAAACTCGACTGGAATGACTTGTTCCAGTGGGACAAACTCAATCCTGATCAATTCCCAAAATACAAACACTATGGTGAATTGCTGATTGCTGAAACGGCTGAAGAAGCAGGTCTTCTGATTTATAACTTCTATGAAGGTCGTCGTCACACCTTCTATTACAACCACAAATTCCGTTTGTACTGGTGGGAATTGGACTACGACAAATTCAACAAGGCAGTTCAGCACCTGGAAGACCGCAACAATGAAGCAGCAGAAAATGGTGGTCAGATCCTCACTGATAAAGAGATCCGTTCAAGTGCATTGAAGAACTGTTCTGCAGCAAAAGAAATTTGTAATGCTCAAATTGAGCCATTGTATTTTCAGCGCAATGAAATCACTGATGAATCCTGGTATTACTTCAAACTGCAAAGCCCTTGGTCAGAAGCAAAAACCACGTTTACTGCAGACCAGATGTCTTCACGTTCAAAGTTCAAACCACGTGTCATGTCAGTCATGTCGGGTGCAATGTGGACAGGTACAGATATGCACCTGGAAACATTTATCAAACGTGAAACCGAACGTTTACGTGAAGTAAAAACCATTGACTACATTGGTTATAGCCGTGAATACCAGACTTACATCTTTGAAAAATATGCCGTGCATAAAGGTCAAATCATTGCCATCAATGAGCATGACTTTTTCAAAGTAAAACGTCAGGAAATTAAAACACTGGCAAGTTCACCAGCGATCACCTTGAATCCTAAAAAACAGTTTGAACCATCATGGTGGAAAGACTTTTACCGTGTTCGTGGCGCAAAAGGCGTAATTGCCCTGGCGTGGTGGATGGGTTCTTACTTTGCTGAACAGATCCGTGGCATGCACAGCTCATATCCATTTATGGAAATTGTCGGTGAAGCCGGTGCAGGTAAATCACGTTTAATCGAACTCATGTGGAAACTTTCAGGTCGTAAAGACTATGAAGGCTTTGATGCAAACAAATCAACCAATGTGGCGGTGTACCGTAACTTTGCCCAGATCGCCAACCTGCCAGTGGTACTGATCGAAGGCGACCGTAATGACGTAAATGGTAATGCTGTTCAAAAGTCCAAATTCAGTTGGGATGAATTGAAAGATGCGTTTAACGGTCGTGCCATCCGTTCTAAAGGTTTAAAGACTGCAGGTAATGAAACCTATGAACCACCGTTTCGTGGTGCCATTCTAATTTCACAGAACACTGCAATTCAGGCTTCAGAAGCAATTTTGACACGTACCTTGCACCTGTACTTCGACCGCAAAGGACAGTCACTGGAAACCAAACGCATTGTCGATGAACTGGATCGTATGGAACTGGAAGATGCCTGCACCTTCATGACCCATTGCCTGCGCAATGAAGACAAAATTTTGGAAACCTATGCGTCAAAGTTACAGTCAATTGAAGATCACTATCATGAAATTGGCATTACCCATACACGTATTGCCTTATGTCATGCACAAGTGGCAGCACTGATTGAAGCAATGACCAAACACGTTTTACCGATTGACCTTGAAGACATGCTTGAAGCACAAGCCATGCTTGAAGACATGGCACGTGAACGTGTTGAACAGTTGAATGGTGATCATCCTGACGTGGAAAAATTCTGGGATGTTTACGAATACCTGCAAGGCAACCGTTCACCGGAATGGGGCTTAAACCACCATGACAACGATGCTCAAACCCTCGCAATCAATTTAAACGAAATCTACAAAGTAGCTGCACGCAACTATCAGCAGCTGCCAGAAATCAATGAAATGAAAAAACTGCTTCGTACATCGCGCAAGTACAAATTCATTGAAAGCAACAAACAGGTGTATTCAGACCGCTTCCCTGCAGATGACGTGGCAGCGGTTTCAAAAAGTCGTGATGTACCAGGTAAAGCTTCACGCAATGTGAAGTGCTGGATCTTCACTAATCCAAATTTAGGGGCAAAAAAATAATGAACGCTCAAACTCAAGATCAAAGCTATTTCAAAATGATCGCTGAACACCAAGACATTTCAGCACGTGTACTTCGTTTGCATAATGTTTTGAATCAGCACCCATGCATTCAGCACATGCCAACTGAAGCATGCATTCTGATCAACGAAATGAAAAACATTGTTGAAACTGGCACAGCACAACCTGGTGGACTGGAAACAGCTAAACTGGATTTTGATTCTTCCTTGCCGTTTACAGATCCTGAAGTAGTAAGTGTGCATGATTTCAATGTAGGCGACATCGTTTGGATCCCTGATGAATTTGCACGTTACAAGTTCATTGTCAGCGGTCACCAGCGTTTTGAAGTGAAGCAGGTCGTCGGCACAGATCAACTTTATGTCTGCCATATCGAAAACCCGGACATTCCATTTACCAATAACAACAAATGCTTCACGGCTCATTTCAGCCATTTTGCCAAATTTGAAGGAGAAGCATCATGCGTGGTGTAAATAAAGTAATTCTGGTCGGCACACTGGGTGCCAATCCTGAAAGCAAAAGCTTTCCAAATGGCGGCTCACTCACACAGTTTTCAATCGCAACTACTGAAAAATGGCAAAACAAACAGTCTGGTGAATGGATTGAACAAACCGAGTGGCATCGCATTGTGGTCAAAAACCGTTTAGGCGAAATTGCCCAGCAGTACCTGAAAAAAGGTTCAAAGGTTTATATCGAAGGCAAATTAAAAACACGTCAATGGACGGATCAGAACGGCATTGAACGCTACACCACAGAAATTCAGGCAGAACAGCTTCAGATGCTCGACTCTGCACCACAAGCAAATGCGTATTAAGGGAATCAACATGGAAAAGAAAAAATACCAGGTTCGTATTCGTAAAGATGTAACTTTAGACCCAAAAATTCAAGAGTCACTCGAATTACTGGGCGGTGGTACTGCCACACAAATTCAAACGTTGTACGGTAACTTTGAAAGTATTCATGAAGCTTTTGAAAAAATGGCCAACATGCCAGAAATGGATGAATACGAGATTATCTCTGTCATTTTGTATGATTCGGATAACAGTGAACAGCTTGGTGAAGATTTTGATTGGGATGAGGTGGCGTGATGGATATTGAAAAAGTTAAAGAATTAGCTTTAGCAAATGGCTTCAAATTAAAAGAGCAAGCAAGCGGAAATATGGATTTAAACGCTTATGTTTATGACTTTGCAAACGCTGTTGAGCGGGAGGCCAAGGCTCAATCTGATCAAAAAATTAAGCTGCTGCTTTGTGATGAACACTTAAAAAAATGTGAATCCCCTACTGGTATTTTTAACAGTCAGTACCCCGATGAAGAGCCGTGCTTGATTTGCTTGGTGAAGGAAGCCAAAGCCCAAGCGATGCCAGAATGGATTTCTGTTAAAGATGAGATGCCTGAACAAGGCCAAAAGGTATTGGTATTCAGACCACATGCTCATGAAAAACCATATAAAGATCCAAACTATAAAATCTGCACGTATGCAGGTGAGGATATTTTTATCAACTCTCATTTTGAGCATGAAATTCCACACTGGATGCCCTTAACCAATCCAATGGAACAAAGCCAATGATTGAAAAAAACCTTACACAACTCGAGGCCGAAAAGCCTGAAGGTGCCTCCATTGTGGCAATTAAGGGCGACCGTGTGACCTATTTTAAAGAAGATGGTAAAGACCGGCTGCTGACCTTCAACCAGACTATGTGGGTAAGAACCTGGTTCACACCCTTACATCTAAATCTAAAACACTTTGACTTTATTTCAGTAATTTAAAGGGAGGAAATTAACTTATGTCATGGCATCCAATGGTCAAGGTGGCCAAAGAATTGGGGATTTGCGTAAATACCTTTAAAAAGCATTACATCAACAAATATCCACCTGAACGGGTATTCGGCAACCGGAAGGAATGGAAAGATTCCACACTCGAAACCATGAAAAACGATACCAGTATCGGGACGCAATCATAAGAAAAAGGGCATATTTTATGCCCTTTTTCTATGTTCTAACCCTGATTTAACTGCATTCTAGCCAGTTTCTAACCATTTAAAATCAGCGTATTTATTCTATTTTTCAATCTTTTAATGCAAAAAATCTGCATTTCTAACCATTTTCAGAAGTTTTTATCCATTTATCTACTTCATTGGCATACCAGGTCATCAATTCCACCCGTTCTGACCAGTATTCTGCCCTGTTATAAATACCCCGGATTTTATTTTTCGGCACATGGGCTATCTGATATTCAATGACATCCTCCCGAAATAAGGTCGACTCATTGGCATGTGTTGAAAAAACGGTACGGAATCCATGCGTAGTCATCAGCTTTGCATAGCCATTACGCTTAATAATGGCCAATATACTTTCTGATCGGCATGGCATATTCGGCTTTCGCGTATGTTTAAAGATAAAACCTTCATCAGTTTTGCGGTCATACATGATTTTAAACAGCTCGACTGTCTGATCCGTCAGTGGGACTACATGATCACGACGCATTTTCATCCGCGATGCTGGAATGATCCATTCTTTTTTATTCAGATCAATTTCGCCTGTATCCCATCTGGCATGAAGCAACTCGGATATACGAACAGCGGTATAACAGGCAAGTTTTAGTGCAATCATTAAATCATCAGTGACATAGCTTTGCTGGATCTTCGTCCAAAACTCTTTCATTTGATGTGGCTTCAATGCAGCCAAATTTTCAACGTCCTGTTTAGGAATTACATCACCGACTAAAATACATGGATTCTTTTCAGTGTAATCGGATGCAATTGCAAAGTTAAAGACATCACTTAACAGGCGCAAGGATCGCTTGGCAGTTTCAATGGTTCCTTTGGCCACAATCTCTTTTACTTTTTTTACGACATCTTTTCGTTCAATTTCATCAACACTGATGTCAGAGAAATCTTCAGCAATGTAATTTAACCGGTAAATCACCGTATATTTATATTTATCACTGGTCCAGCGTGGCCCCATGATCGCCAACCATTCCTGGATAACTTCCCCCAAAGTCGGCACATTGATTTTTTTACCACTTAGCTGTGATTTAAAATCCCGGGCAAGGTTTCTTGCATCCTTACAGCCAATTTCAGGATATTCACCGAGCGTTTTTTGATTCTGTTTGCCGTGGTGTCGATACGACAGCACCCATTTCTTTTTCCCAGATGGAAATACAGAAATAATCAGCCCTTCCCCATCTGCAATCGAATAGCGTTTTTCTTGTGGCTTTAAATTTTTTACTTTTAAGTCTGACAACATTTCAAATGTTATACCCGTATAACGTTGGTATAACATCCTAGTTTGATAGACCATGATTTTCAATGATTCAATGTGATTTATCATGACAGATGAATGAACACAAAAAAGCCCTGAAACCGTTAAGTTTCAAGGCTTTTCTGCTGAATCCTGATCAATTCTGATTTGTAATGATTGACCCTGATTAACACATTTGGTGGAGGTGGCGGGAGTTGAACCCGCTAAAGCTTAACTCTATCAAAATCTATCAAATATAATTGTTTGTATTTTCAATCATTTATATAATTTCATTTGATAGTTTTTGATAGGATTTAAAAAAAGTGTGGCAAAAAATGTGGCAATTATTTTTTACCCAATGTGAACCCAAATTTGATTTAGTGCATTGAATCATAAAACTATTATTGTCTAAATCCCCCCTAGGATAATGCAATGATAAAGACTCAGAGAACTAACTGTAGTAAGAGATTCTTTTCTTTGAGAATCGCTCAAGCTGCTTTAAGAAACCATCAAAGTAATCTTTGTCTTTTTCATCCGTTCTAAAACCAGCATATAAGGTACGACGTAAACCTTCAGGTGCAACACAATTAAGACGTCGTGAAGTGACCCAACCTTTTTGCTCATATTCATTCACCACCCAATCAGGCAATGCGGCAATACCACGACCGCTTGCAACCAACTGAATCAACATTTGGGTCAAGTCGGTGGTTCGAATATTTTTCGGCTGAATATTTGCAGGAATAAATAGCTTAGACATGATATCCAAACGATGTTTATCCACTGGATATGTAATAAGCGTTTCTTCAGCCAACTCTTGAACAGTAATGTGTTCTGCACGCACCAATGGATGTGTTGTCGATAAGACAAGTCGAGACTCATACTCAAACACTGGAAAGTATTCAACACCTTTCAAAGCAATCGGATCTGCAGTAATCAATAAATCAAATTCGCCATTTTGCAATAACTCATGTGGATTTGCTTCAAATCCTGATGCAAAATCCAAATCGACATCGGGATATTGAATACGGTATTGATTGAGTAAGGGCATGAGCCAATCGAAACAACTATGGCATTCGGAAGAAAAAGTAATCCGACCAGTTTGCCCATGAATAATACGTGTAATGTCGCTTTGTGTAATTTGAACTTGTGGCAATACTTCATCGGCCAATTTCAATAGACGTAAGCCAACATTAGAGAAACTGATAGGACGTGTACGACGATTGACAACTTCTACACCAAACCATTGATCTAGCTCTCGCAACTGGTGAGATACAGCCGAAGGAGTCAGACATAGGTCACCTGCTGCTGCAACCAATGAACCGTGCTCTCTCAAGGCTGTCAGTGTTTTCAAATGTCGTATTTCTATCATGTAAATCCCAAACAATAACTATAATGTCAGAAAAGCCCACACTGAGTGAGCCTGTTCTTCATATCAAATTAATTGAATATCTCTTAACTCAATCCTTTAAACAGGAAAAAGCATCCAACGATACTCAACAATACCGCAAAACATTTTTTCAGCATTTGCGGTGATAAAGCATGCGCTGTTTTTGCACCCAACTTAGCTGTAAAGAAACTCATCAGGCTAATGCCTAAGAATGCGTAAGTATGTACATAGCCAATACTGTTAGGCACAGCAGCATGTGCTTTCATCCCAAAAATCATAAAGCCTAAAGCACCAGCGAACGCAATGGGTAAACCACAAGCGGCAGATGTTCCCACTGCCTTTTGCATGACGACGCCATAACGGTTGAGAAACGGGACGGTTAAACTGCCACCACCGATCCCAAAAATAGCTGAAGCCACCCCAATCACTGAACCTGCAGCCACCTGCTTACCAGTTGAAGGCAGTGTTCTACTTGAGTCCACGACCTTTTTAGCCCCCATGAACATAGTATATGCCACCCAAATCAAGAATAAACCAACGATGAGTTGAAGATGTATTCCTGAGAGCCATCCTGCAATCGCTGCTCCGGCAAAACAGCCAATCGCCATCGGTGGCGCCAGATTTTTAAATACTGACCACATCACTGCACCATTTCTATGGTGTGCCATCAATGAACTAATTGAAGTGACAACAATGGTGGCTAATGAGGTTCCTAATGCCAAATGCATAATGACATCAGGACTGTAGTCCATCTGAGTAAAAACAATAAAGAGTAATGGGACGATGATCGTTCCACCACCAACACCAAAGAGTCCTGCTGCAAATCCTGCAAGCGCCCCGATGGCAAAAAAAATGATTAATTCCACGATATACTGACTTTTAAAGAATAGAGTATTGAAGCAATGGGCTTTAAGCCGTTTCTAACTGACCCACTTGATGATAAGCGCGGTTAAAGTACACCAAGCTTTCTTCTTGATCGCTGTGTTTTACTGCAAGTACGCGGCATAAAAATATACTATGTGTACCGACTTGTTGAACATTCTCAATCTGACAATCAAAACTGACTAAAGCATCTTCTAAAATTGGTGATCCTGTTTCCAACCTACTCCAATCACCTAGTTTGAAACGATCTTCAGAACTGAACTTGCTTGAAGCAAACGCATTTGAAAGCTGTTCATGCTGAGTACTCAGTACATTTACAGCTAAGACTTGATTTTCAATAAACTGAGCATGAGAACGAGAGGATTGATTCATACAGACTAATAATGTTGGCGGAGTATCTGTGACACTACATACCGCAGATGCAGTAAAGCCATGCATCCCTGCTTCGCCTGTGGTTGTAATCACATTTACTGCAGTCGTTAGTAAAGACATTGCATTTCTAAAGTCTGTTGCTTCAATCATCTTTTTTATCTCAAATGTATAATCAAGTGCTTTTGCTTAGAACAGGACAAATGATTCAGTAAGCATTTACCCTGCTAAGCATCAAACTGCGTTTGATTAAGCCTCTAATTCTCTACGAACAATGGCTGCACCTGCACTTAGGGCTTCAAGCTTGCCACGTGCAACTTGGCGAGAAAGTGGCGTCATACCACAGTTGGTTGAAGGATAGAGTTTGTCAGCATCTACAAACTGCAATGCTTTACGCAAAGTATTTGCCACGTCTTCAGCCGTTTCAACCTGATTGGTTGCCACATCAATTGCCCCAACCATGACTTTTTTGCCACGAATCAGTTCAATTAAATCCATCGGTACACGTGAGTTTTGGCACTCTAACGAAATGATATCTACCTTTGACTTTTGTAATTTAGGGAATGATTCTTCATACTGACGCCATTCATTACCCAAGGTTTGTTTCCAATCCGTATTTGCCTTGATGCCGTAGCCATAGCAAATATGCACAGCGGTTTCACATTTGAGTCCTTCAAGCGCACGCTCTAAGGTCGGAATACCCCAGTCATTTACTTCATCAAAGAACACATTAAATGCAGGCTCATCAAACTGAATAATGTCGACTCCTGCTGCTTCAAGCTCTAACGCTTCTTGGTTAAGAATTTTAGCAAACTCCCAAGCCAATTTTTCACGACTCTTGTAGTGACCATCGTAAAGTGTATCAATCATGGTCATCGGACCAGGAAGCGCCCATTTAATTGGTTGATTGGTTTGGCTGCGCAAGAATTTCGCATCATCTACAAACACGGCTTTTTTACGAGAAACTTCACCCACAACCGACGGTACGCTTGCTTCATAACGATTACGAATACGCATGGTTTCACGCTTTTCGAAATCCACCCCTTCAAGATGCTCAATGAAGGTCGTTACGAAGTGCTGACGGGTTTGTTCACCGTCACTTACGATATCAATACCAGCAGTGACTTGCTCATGTAATGATAATTTTAACGCATCACGTTTAGCTTCAAGAAGTTCTTCGCCTTCAAGTTTCCATGCTGACCATAATTTTTCAGGTTCAGCGAGCCATGACGGTTTCGGTAAGCTGCCTGCTGTTGATGTTGGTAATAAAATAGCCATGTCTAATCTTCTTTCTTTAAATTCGTCTATCAATGCAATGGATTAAGCCGCTTGGTCTTGCTGAGCATTTTCAATTTTAAAATTCGCAGCCCACTCGTCCAAAATGTCTTTATACGGTTTGATGAAGTTTTCTTCTGTCCACTTACCTTGTTTCACCGCCAATTCACCACGTTCAACACGGTCATAAACAATACGTGTCAGTGAGTAATCGCCATAGCTCAAGCTTGGTTGATATTCCACACCTGCCGGAGAGTTGGTATTGTAAATTTCAGGACGGTAGATTTTTTGGAAGCTTTCCATAGTCGCAATCGCACTGATCAATTCAAAATCAGTGTAGTCACGAAGTAGATCGCCTGCACAGTAGAAAGCTAATGGTGCATTCGCGCCTTGAGGCTTAAAGTAACGAACGCTTAAGCCCATTTTGGCAAAGTAGGCATCAGTACGTGAGTAATCATCATTGGTGTATTCGACACCGAGTACTGGATGCACGTTAGCTGTTTGGTAATAAGTTTTTGTTGTAGAAACACTTAAACAAATAACAGGATTGTTTCTAAATTCTGTTTTAAATACTTCAGAGTTCACTAGATGTAAATATAACTTGCCATGCAAGTCTCCAAAATCTTCAGGCATCTCATTAAACTTACAGCCTAATGCAGGAAGCACAACACTAAAGTCATAATCACGAACATAAGAAGAAAAACTGTTTCCGATCATGCCTTCAATGCGCTGATTGGTTTTATGATCAATGATGGTGCTTTTTAGTGTTTCAATAAATGGGAAGGTTTGACCGTTGCCCTCAATATCAATCTCTGCAGAAATAATATCGATCTCAAGTGAATAGCGATCGCCTTTTGGATTGTCGACTGTAGCCAAACTATTAAAACGATTGTTGATCATCGCAAGTGTACGACGCAGGTTTTCTTGGCGGCTTTCACCACGGGCCAAGTTAGCAAAATTCGTGGTTAAACGTGTATTGTTTGCTGGTTCATAGTTTTCATCGAAACGAATGCGTTTGATTGAACATGCAAATTTCTGACTCATGGAGATTGCCACCTAAAAAATTTTACAAAATCTAAATTTCTGAATGGCTTTATTTAAACGTGAATCATAAAATGAGTAAAACGATATAAATTCAGGATGAGATGAGTAAATCTCATGTTGGTGTTTTTTTAACATGCAATGGATGAGATCGCCTCATCAAATATCCATATTGAAAGATCAAGTGTTGGACACGTATTAAATAGAAATCGAATGCATCTGT
The DNA here is from genome assembly GCF_024129495.1 of Acinetobacter sp. S4400-12. Taxonomy (NCBI): domain Bacteria; kingdom Pseudomonadati; phylum Pseudomonadota; class Gammaproteobacteria; order Moraxellales; family Moraxellaceae; genus Acinetobacter; species Acinetobacter sp. S4400-12. Next base: position 11,503 of record NZ_JAMXYB010000022.1, read on the forward strand.
ATATCGATACAATGATGAACATTTAATGATGAGAAAACGAGTTGGGATAAGGTGTATCTGAGTTGTGGGCTTATTCATTTTAAAATATACGATTGAATAAGCCCGAAATTGAGCATCATGTGCAATAAAACAATCAGCTCATAATGTTTTCATTTTTTGTTTCACGAATACACATGAAAGCACATAGAGAAACACCTGCCGCGATAGATAAATAATATCCCACAGCATGCAAACCATAATTTTGAGCCAATTGAGTTGCAATCAAAGGGGCAAATGATGCGCCTAAAATACTACCCAAATTATAAGACAAGGCTGTTCCTGTATATCGAACTGAAACAGGGAAAATTTCAGACAAAATGGTCCCAAGTGGTCCATAAGTTAAGCCCATAATACTTAAACCAAGGCACAGGAACACCAATACTGATAATACGTTATCAGCAACAAAAAATGTTGAGAAGAACAATCCAAAGATCATGGTCAGAATACAAATGGCAATGGATGTTATTTTTCTACCAAACTTCTCAGCGGATAATGCAGAGATAGGAATACACAGACCAAAACACACTGTTGCAATCAGTTGGATTTTTAAAAAAGTATCTCGACTATACCCTAATGCGGTTGTCCCCCAATTCAATGCAAATATCGTCATCAAATAAAATACAACCAAGGTACATACTGTCGCCAACATACCCAATACCACTTTTCCAATATGTTTGGTGAGCACATCCTTCAAAGGTACTTTAACTGCTGATTGCTTGTTTAAAACATTTTGAAAAGCTGGAGATTCGTGTAGTTTTAATCGAATATATAAGCCAACGAATACTAGCAATGCACTTGCAATAAACGGAATTCGCCAGCCCCATTGCATAAAGGCTTCATCTGATAAAAATGCACCTAATAATAAAAATGAGCTTGCCGCAAGAATAAAACCAATTGGAGAACCGAGCTGTGGGAACATGCCATACCATGCACGTTTACCCTTTGGTGCATTTTCTGTGGCGAATAATACCGCACCACTCCACTCGCCACTCAAACCAAGCCCTTGCCCTAAACGACACAATGCTAACAAGATGGGTGCAGCCACACCAATTTGTGCATGGGTCGGTAATAGTCCGATGCAAACTGTAGAAATCCCCATTAATAGCAATGCAGAAACGAGTGTGGCTTTACGGCCAATTCGATCACCAAGATGTCCAAAAATAATAGCGCCAATTGGACGTGCGATAAATGCAATTGAAAAAGTGGCTAAAGATTGCAGTAATGCGGCACTACCACTACTTTCAGGGAAAAATAAATGCGGGAAAACCAGTACAGCAGCCGTGGCATAAATATAAAAGTCGAAAAATTCAATTGTTGTACCTACCAGACTCGCAAATAAAACACGTGTTTTAGAATTTGGATTGACCGTGGAGGTGTTGTGTTCTACATATTCCATGAAAGACCATCATCATTCGATAAAAAATCAAAAGATATAAATAAGTCGGCTCTCATTTATATTTGTACAAAAAAAATGATGACGGCTTAGATATACACTGAACAAAATATGTTTAGAACCCGATTCAATTTTTTTATGACTTTTAGCGAAATTTAAGTATTCAAATTAATGAGCTATTTTTAGCTTTTCCAAAGAAAAAATAGCTCAGCCTTCAATTTTAAAATTTGGCTTCATTCAATTGATTTGTTTAAGCTCTAATCATATTTCACCAGTGCAATTTACACCCACACCAATACATGAGTAAAACGATATTTCCTCACCAAAAGATGAATTTAATTCACAACTTACATCCTGAAGATCACTCATTTAAACATGAGCAAAAATCACCTTAACCATGAGATTAGATTGTTAAGATGTAGGGTTTAGATTTAAGCCCTATTTCCATGTCAAATAAACTTGAACGTCAAAAACTGACTCTCCCAGAAGGTCATGACAAACTCCTGCTTCACTCCTGCTGTGCGCCGTGCTCAGGTGAAGTGATGGAAACCTTGATTGAATCAGGTATCGACTTTTCAATCTTTTTCTATAACCCTAACATTCACCCGATAAAAGAATATGAAATTCGTAAGGAAGAAAATATTCGCTTTGCCGAAAAACATAATATCCCTTTTATCGACTGTGATTACGATACTGACAATTGGTTTGCACGTGCCAAAGGTATGGAAAATGAACCTGAGAAAGGCATCCGTTGTACCATGTGCTTTGATATGCGTTTTGAGCGTACAGCTTTATATGCAGCCGAAAATGGCTTCAGTCTAATAAGTAGCTCGCTTGGTATTTCCCGTTGGAAGAACATGCAGCAGATTAATGACTGTGGTCATCGTTCTGCTTCACATTACCCAGGCATTACCTATTGGGATTACAACTGGCGTAAAAATGGTGGTGCTGTTCGTATGCTCGAAATCAGCAAGAAGGAAGAGTTCTACCAACAAGAATATTGTGGCTGTGTCTATTCCTTGCGCGACACCAACCGTTGGCGTATGAGCCAAGGTCGTGAACGGATTAAATTAGGTGTGAAATTCTATTCGAATGCCATGGATGACGAGACTTAATACGCTAAAATAGCCAATCTATTTGGGTATCTCATCTTTGTAATTCAAAAGAGTTATACAGATCAAAACTCTCTAAGATTGGCTATTTAGCTTTCAATTTCATCATCAAATATACTGCGATCAAACGCCTTGAAACTTCATTTAATTACACTTTATCGCTTTATGATTGGCTTTGGTATTGGCTATCTATGCACTTATTTTTTTGCCCTCAATTTGATTCATTTATGCCAATCTTTTTTACCTAAAGCCGAATCTGTTTTGCTTGGCTCATTGGTCGCACTTATCTTTTATATCGCATTTGTCATTTTGATTTTTTGTATCAAGAACCTGAAATGGTTGTCTCTATTAAGCCTGATTGTACTCAGCATTTTATTTCTTACACACAAGTTTTTAGGATAATTCATGCTGAAATCGATTAGACAATCTACGGCAACTTTGCATTCTTGGCTAGGCTTAATTTTTGGTTGGTTGCTCTTTCTCATTTTTGTGATGGGATCATTGAGTTTGTATAAAACTGAAATCAATTACTGGATGCAACCTCAATTTGCAACTATGCAAACTAGCTCTAATGAGGCAGCTCAATCCGCTTTTGCCTATTTACAAACACATGCTCCCGATGCAAAAAGTTGGTTTATCCATGTTGCTCATGATAATGCACCTGTAAATCGTGTCTTTTGGCAAACGGCTGAAGGTGCTTTCGAAAATAGAATATTAAATGCTTCAACTGGCAGTGAATTACAGTTATTAAATACCCAAGGTGGTGATTTCTTTTATCGACTGCACTTTCAACTCTATGGCATGTCTTATATGACAGGACAGATCATCGTCACTTTTACTGCCTTTATTTTATTAATTTTATTGATTTCTGGTGTGATTACTCATAAAAAATTACTGATCGAATTTTTTACTTTACGTACTAATAAGGGACAACTCTCTTATCTTGACTATCATACTGTATCCGCTGTCACAGCGATGCCGTTTTTCTTTGTGACGGCATTTACAGGCTTGGCGATGTTCTTTTATGTACTCTTCCCTGCAAATTTAAAACTCAGCTATCCTGACAATCCTTTTCAGTATTTTGAAGAGATCCGTACAATACCTCAGCAGGATTTACTTTCAACTCCTGAAAAAGCAGAAATGCGCCCTATACAATACTTTTTAAAGCACACGACTCGACAATGGGGAGTTGCACCCTTAGATACAATTACAGTAAAAAGTCCAAATACATCATCGGCCCATATAACAATTAATAAAAAAGAAGATCGTACGATCACACGTAACCAAGATCAGTTTATTTTTAATGCACATACAGGTGAATTGCTTAAAAACAATCGAAATACAAGTGCATTAGCAACTTTGAATAATGGAATATATAGCTTACACATGGCACGTTATGCACAGCCGAGTTTACGATTCATCTTGTTTTTATCGGGCATACTCGGAGCAACAATGATTGCTTCAGGCTTATTTTTATGGAGCTTAAAAAGACAGATAAAAAATAAAAAACAAAGCTTTCATCTTGGTGCATATCTGGTCAACAGACTTAATATGACTGCAACTATAGGTCTTGGTATTGCCGTACTGAGTTATTTCTATATAAACCGCTTAGTGACAGCACCTTACAATTTACCCAATTATGAAATTACTACATTTTTCTCAGTGTGGTTCATTTGCTTTTTAATCGCTTGTTTAATGCCACAGCATCAACTTTGGAAAAGCTTACTCAAGGGCTTCATCATTCTCGCTCTTATACTACCTATCATAAACCTATGCTACTTATTCAATCATCATCTTATTTCTTCATTCTCATCGTATTGGATGTTCTTGAGAGTTGATCTACTCATTCTTCTGTTTGCTTTGTTGGCTATATTTTTACATCAAAAAATAGCACCAATTGCATCAAACCAAGTGACTCAAAATCAGTTTATAAACGGTATACGCTAAATGAAACTTATCATTGGTCTAGGCTTGATCATTTTAGCTATGCTGTTATTTTTTGCAGTGAGCTCAAAGCAGCGTATAAAAACACAACAAAGTCGCTTTGCTGTACTTAGTCAGTATCCCCAGATCTCTAGATTTCTAGGAATACTGCTTTTAGGATTATCCTTGTTTCCACTTTGCTCACATTATGGAAACAGTATTGGTTTTATTTCACTATATCTTTTGATCACGCCTATTCTTTTGATTTTGATATTCATTAAACGTAATTAATGTAATGAATTAAGCTTCTGTATACCAATTTTTCCAAGAACTAGTGCCACGTACTTCAAGTGGTACAGTTGGAATCAATTTTTCTTTTAGAACGTCAGTCTGTCCCACGGCTTTGGCAAGCCGGGCTTTCACAGAATGAATGCATTCTCGATCTCCAAATTCACAGCGGTCTAAGGTAGTCCCCCCACAAGGACCATTCGCCAATCCTTTTGGACAGGTTTCAGGACAGATATATAAAGTATCTCCTAGCCTGCATTGACCACAGCTTTCACAGCCCACAACGCCATGCTTAGAGATAAATTCAGTTTTCAGTAATGCTTTTGCAGCAGGTGTATGCTCCCAAAATGAGGCTTTAAAAATAAAGCGTCCGATACCCTTGGCAATTTTGGACTCAAACAATGCCTCATGCATGAAATGTAGTTGCTGATATTTAATCAACTGACTGGATGTCGGCTGACGGGAGTAATAAGGCAATTCTGGCATGAACTCTTTTCCAGTCTTCACTTGCCATAATGAATTCCAGAGAGCTTCAAGTGCATTCAAATCCAGATGCCGATATTGTTCTATATAGCTTTCCAAAAGCATCTGCTCTTCAGGCTTGTAACAGGCTGAAAGGTGAACTCCGGCAAACCCAAGATGTTTACACATCAGGATCTGTAAAGCACAGCGTAAATGAACCCGATCACTCAACCCATCCTGTTTTTCCTGAGCCAACACCCCTAACATATAGGGTGTAATCACAATACCAGCGACTTTATTTTTCACCATAAAATTGGCACGAGCAAAACTCAGCGGCATAACACAAGCAAGTATTTTTTGTTGGTAATGATGACGATTTAAAAAAGCCTTTACTTGTTTTAAAGCATCCATGTCATACCCTAATTGGGTAATAATAAAATCTGCGCCTGCCTTCATCTTTTTGTGTAGTTTTAGATATTGTGCGTCACGCTCAGCTTCAGCATATTTGAACGGGTTAAAGGCCACACCTAGATGAAATCCACCACGGCGCTTGGCTACCATCACGGCATTCACCGATTCTAGATATCGGGTACGTCCAGATTCATCCCCCCCATAACTGTGCTCTTTGAGCTTATCGCCTGTCAGCAATAAAAGATTCTTAATATTGGCTGATTTGGCTTGATCTAAAAATAATTCAAAATCCTGAATATCTCGATCTTTCCCAGAAAAATGCAGAACTTTATCGCTCGATTTTGAATAATGCTGACTAGCCTCAAGCGGTGCCATATCATGGTCTGAATGGACACGGTCAGCAATTGCAATAAAAGCTGAGAAACCCGCAATATCTTGTGCTACATGTTGAGTTTTAGATGAAGTCAAATATTCAACTAAAATACAAAATTTATAATGTTCTAAGTGTTGAAAAAAATTAAGCATGTCCCTTGATTAACCAAATATCCTAAAGCTAAAACATTATTTAAAATTCAGGAAAGAACATGTCATTGTAGATAAATACAATTTGAATGTTCTCTCCTGTTCACATTCTTTATTTTCTTTTAGCTGAGCTGATTTTAATTTGACGCCTAAGCGTATTAATTTTTTGCTCAAGTAGCTGAATGATCAGATCAGAACCGCTTATCCAATTGTCATGATCCTGAAATTTCACATCATCTTTTAGAGCCGTTTCTGATTGAGCACCATTTGTATTTTTTCTAGATATCTCGAAACCTAGAATACTACTTTCCGTAGAACGTATTACCTTTAACACACTAAAATCAATTGGGTTATTGGTATTTGTCATTCGACATACTCGACCAATAAACTCTTTATCCTTTAACATCTTTACTCTCAAACCACTGGATAACTTACTTAAAACTTTTAAACATACTGATTAATTTGAATATCTTGCAAAAGGATTAATTAAAGCATTTACAGTTATTACCAAGGCAATAATACGCATACTTTGACTGATCACTTTTACAAGACGTAAATGATGAAATTAAGGCCAGAACTTTTTTGCGACCTTATTCATTAACTTAATTTTTTCCCACTGGGTATCATAGGAAATTTTGTTGCCCTCTTCAGTTGAAGCAAAACCGCTCTGTAAACACAGCCCTAATTGCTCAATGGGTAAAAATTGAGTTGCGTCATGGATACGCTGTGAAATGTCATCTTCACTTTCCACATACTCTTTTTTCGAAGAGACTAAGCCCAAAAATACTTCTGTTTGTGTGCCTTTGAGTAGCGCAATAGGTTCAAATCCACCTGCCCGATCTGTATCAAATTCCAATAAGTAACGATCGATATTGGTCAACTGTTTGAAAATATATGTAGAGATAAAGTGATAATCACCTTGATACAACCAGCTCGAACTAAAGTTGCCACGGTCAATATGCAACGATATAAATAAATCTTCTGGTTTATCTTTGAGTGCAAGATTGAGTATTTCTACACCTAGCATTGCTAAGTCATGATCTGACATACCAGAAGTGATTTCAGTTGCTCTATATTCTTCATCACTTAAATAGGCCCAAAACTCATCATTCAGTTGTAAATATCGACAACCTTCTTGGTAAAGCGCTTGAATTGCTTCTCGATAAGATTGCCCAATATCTGCAATATAGACATTGATACGATCTGCATAGAACCGATTGTTTCTTAAGTGTGGAAAAAGCAACATAGTTGGACTTGGTATGCAATATTTAGCAGTTGCAAAACCTTCAATTGCTTTATGTAGATAACGATAATGAATCAGACTCGTGTGTTCTTCTGACCAAGCAATTTTCCCTGTGATACGGATGTCAATCGGTTTACTGATCGCATCTTTATATTTCAATCCATCACGTGTTTTGTAGCTTTCTATGCCTTGCAATTGCTCAAGAAAATCGAAATGCCACCAAGTACGGCGAAAATCACCATCTGTCATAACGGTACAATCTAAATCAAGCTGAATATCGATCAGGTTGTCAATTTCTGCATCTTCAACCTGTCTTAATGTCTCTTCATATATGACCCGATCAGCAAAGTCGTAACGTGCTTTTTTGAGTTTTAATGCTCTTAAAAAGCTACCGATATGCTCTACCTTATTATTCGCATATTGACTCTTGGCTTGAGGAGATGTGTTACTTTGCATAAATAAACCAAATAAAAATGACTTCTGAGAAGGTCACTTTGTAAAATTAGAAGTGTCGTTAATCGATATGTCTTTCAACGAAAAGAGAATGCTGTACCAGTATTTCAGTTTATTAATGAAAAACCAGACGACGAATCGTCTGGTTTTTCATGTGCACTACATTCAAAACGGGAGTATTGAAGGTATAACAACAAAACTGTACTGGTGTTTAATTAGATAAATTTAGATAGAATAAAACTATAAAAAACAACAATAACAGTGAATTATAACTGTTATTAAATGTGCTTTTACTGAAGGATTTTCACTCATAAATGAAGATCCTTCATGGTTTATCCTTAAGAAGTATTATTTCATCGCATAGCGAAGTGTTACCCAAGCAGTACGACCATCTTGGTTGTAGCCATTATTGGTGTTGTGTTCAACATCAAATACATTGGCAAGTTTAGTTTGAATTTCAAACTCAGGCGATACTTTATAACTTACTCGAGTATCGAACAATGCAAAACCATGTAATTCTGGGTTGGCAAAATCAGTTGTTTTACGTTTATCTTCTGCGTGCACTGCACCACCAATTGTCCATTGATCAATCGTGTAATCTAACGACACATTTAGTATTTGCTTCGGACGATAAGCAATTTGCTGACCTTCTGCGCCTTTACTACGATTTTCAGGATCTTGGTTTGTATAATTTAAGTTCCAAGAAACATTATCGTAGTTCTGACCTAAGACTAATTCCACACCACGAATAAGTGCCTCATTAATATTAGATGGTACATCTTCCCCTGCTGCATTTGGCGCCCATGCAATCAGGTTATCTATCTTATTTTCAAACGCATTTAATTCCCAATTAATAAACTTGTGCTGACCTTTCACCCCAATTTCAGTATTTTTTGAAGTTTCAGGTTGTAAATCAGGGTTACCAGTACCGACCCAATATAAGTCATTAAAAGTTGGCGCACGGAAAGCTGTACCATAGGTTGCATATGCCAAAATAGCATCGTTAAAACGATAACCTAAAGTGGCATTACCTGTGGTTTTATCACCAAACTGCTCGTTATCATCAAAACGTACTGCACCTTGTAATTCAACTTTGCCTACATTACCTAAGTACTGTGCAAAATAACCGATATTGTCACGCTCATTTTCTACATAGGTATTACTGCTTTTTATTTCATCTACCTGATAATCAACACCTGCAACCACACTATGATTTGGATGAAGTTCTAAAGTATTTAACCAAGATGCACTATCACGCAATGTTTCAAAACTTGCAGGATACGCATCAAAACTTTCGTTTTTATCTACTGCACGGCCAAGTTTTAGCTCAGTTGTCCATATATCATTTGCTTTGAATTTTGCACCTGCACCATAAATCGTTTGTTCAATTTTAGCATGCACATTTGGCGTATCTGCATATGGATAACCCCAATCATCTTGAGCATCATATTCATACTTGCCATCTACATGTAAAGCATTGATCGAAACATCTAAACGTTCGTTAATTTGATGCCCAGCACGTAAAGAAATAGAGGCATTTTCATAGCCATCTTTATCTAAATCTTGAGGCTCAGTTAAAGTTGATGCATTAATCCCACGTGTTTTTAAACCTGATGCACTTAAAGTTGCCCAGCTATTATCCTGACGAATATTTAAGCCAGCATTCGCCTCATAGGTTTCATGTGAGCCATATGTAAAAGATGCAAATGGTTTAACACCATCTGTCGTACCTTTACGTGTATAGACCTTTACCACACCACCAATTGCTTCTGAACCATATAAGCTTGAACGTGGACCACGTACCACTTCAACGCGCTCGATTTGAGCAATGGGTAGATGTTCAAATGCAGTCTGCCCAAGTGTTGCAGAACCTACTTTTTGCCCATCAACCAATACTAAAAGTGCATTTGAATTCGCACCACGAATAGAAATACCCGCAGTTTGTCCCATACCACCAGAACTTGTGTATGAAATACTTGGAATGGTACGTAATAAGTCTTGTAAAGAATTAAATTGCTTACGTTCAATTTCTTCACGATCAATCACAGTAACCGCAGCTAGCGTGTCAACATTTTTTTGCTCAACTAAATTGGCGACAACGTTAATTTCAGGAAGTTTAAAAACAGAATTTTCGGCTGCTATCGCAACTGACAATGGTGATAAAACAAGTAGACCACCTAAAGCAGTCGTGTAGATATGATTCATGGTATACCCCAGAACATCGCACCGCCCGTGCGACTATAAATGTGAAGCGCGCAGACGGATTTTGGGTAAGCAATACCAAATCAAATATAAAAAGTATGCAATCCCTGTTTTAACGCCCGCCGCATTAGTTAGGTTGTGCAGCAGGCCGGTCTCCGGACTTAAGGATGTTGCTATCCTATTCACCGTTGCGGGGGCAGTGTTAGCTTACACATACGTGTACTAACTTCCCAGTTTCACTTCTCTATAGAAGCACCTGAAGCAGGTACAGAGACTAAAACTAAGTCCTTGCTAAGTCAAACTGTTTCTGATTATTCGTATTACTCTCATAAAGCTAAATTTTCTAAGGAATATAGAGAGGTGGTCCCACTTGTTTGAACAACTAAAAGCTTATTTATAAGTGATATTCTGCTCTAGTTAAGCTACCTTATTTTGTTGTGGTAGCTGGTCATAGTAAAACTCATCTGGAGTCATTTTGTCCAGACTCGAATGAGGTCGTTTCAAATTATAAAATTCAAAATATGCACTCAATTGCTTTTTCGCATCGGTGACACTGCTATAAGCTTTGAGATACACCTCTTCATATTTAACGCTTCTCCATAACCGTTCAACCATCACATTATCAATCCATCGACCTTTACCATCCATACGGCTTTGTTGCATAAATATCTAAGACTATGATTTTTTTAATTCATTTTTGGATTAAAAATCAAACAAATCTTTAAGAATCAGCATCTTGAAGAATGTTTATGCAACAAAGCCTCTTTATTTTATAAGAAAACTTAGCGTTCTTTATTAACCAATACATCATAAATAATATGCGCAAATTGCTTCATCTTCGTAGGATCACTCATCAACTGTGTCATTTGCTCCATATGCGCTGCATTACTGTCTAATACAGCATCATCAAGCGCCGTATCAAACTCACCTAGCATGGCCTGTTCACGAGTGTTGTTATGAATCTGTTTCATCATCCGCGTATTTTCAGACATCTTGTCAGCAATGGTCAGAGCATAGTTGATCATGTCTTTCTCTGTCAGATTGTCCGTCACAAACAGATCATTCATACGGCTTAAAATCTGCGACAAAAAGTCTTCTTTCTTGTCTTTCGGCTTTGCAGTACCCAGTTCATTACCAGGCTCAAGTTTATGCTCGGTACTATCTGCTTTAAGCTGAATATCCTGCTGACGAAGCTTAGACAAGCGGTAATGGCTCATCGCGACATTACTCAGATCGATCTCATCTTCATCCGCAGCTTGTTCACGTAGCATTGGGCGTAAGTTACGCGCAAAAAGACTCAGCTTCTCAAGTTCTTGATCGTCATACTCCACGATTTGAGACATAAACTCATAGAAACGGGTAAAGCTGCCTAAATCCTTTTTAAAGATTTCTAGTGCATCACGGGCTTTCTTCGCTTCAGCAAATTCGTTTTCAGCATTGGCAATCAGTATGGCGTCCCCTGTCTGCTTACAGCGTTGTAAACGGTTCTTAGTGACATCATAATCATTCATGGCTGTCGTGTAGCGATGTTGCCAGCGTTGCATCGCAGGCTTACAGATATTGGCAAGTGCCGCATTGGGTTTGTTCTTGCTATAAAAAGCTTCTGTAAACTGCTCTACCTCAGTCATAAGGAAAATACCTGCTGATTTCAGCTTGTTGGCCAGATCGTACACTTGATCAGGATTGGACACATCTGCCAGTTCTGCTGTTTGGTAGTAAGGTTGGAAGGCATCCAGTATATCTTGCGGTTCATTAAAGAAATCCAGAACAAAGGTGCCAGTTTCTGCTTTACCCGGATAAGTACGATTCAAACGAGATAAGGTCTGTACGCACTCTACTCCACCTAGCTTTTTATCTACGTACATGGCACACAGCTTCGGCTGGTCAAAGCCGGTCTGGAACTTGTTTGCCACAATCATTACCTGAAAGTCATCGCTATCGAATGCCTTACGCATTTCACGACCTTTCAGGTTCGGGTTCATGTTACTTTCAGTGAATTTCTGCCCCAGTAAATGACTACAATCAGAATCATTCTGGTTGAATTCAACTTCACCAGAGAATGCCACCATGGCTTGAATATTCTGGTATTTGTTCTCAGCAATGTATTTATCAAAAGCCTGTTTATAACGCACCGCCTCTTTACGTGAACTAGTCACCAGCATGGCTTTGGCTTGTCCACCGAGTAAGCCCATAATATTCTTTTTAAAGTGTTCAATAATGATATGTACTTTTTGCGAGATATTATGGTCATGCAAGCGTACCCATTGATTCAGCTTGATCTTGGCTTTTTTGGCATCAACGGTTGCATCTTTTTCTTCAATTTTCTGCTTGAGCTTATAGATGACTTTATAGTTGGTGTAGTTCTTCAGTACATCCAAAATAAAGCCTTCTTCAATCGCTTGGCGCATCGAATAGACGTGATATGCCACAGGAATATTGGTTTTAGACGGCGGCATGCTTGGATCGGGCAAGCGTCCAAACAGTTGTAAGGTTTTATCCTTTGGTGTTGCGGTAAAGGCATAGAAGCTTAGGTTTGCACTATCCTTACGTGATGCCATCACGGCATCGAGTACATCTTCCGAAGAAAGCTGTTCATCTTCATCACGCTCTTCAATCATCAAAGTTTCTTTGAGCTGACGCGCCGTGGAACCGCTTTGCGATGAATGGGCTTCATCGGCAATGACGGCGTATTTACGTTCTTTTAAACTGGTGCTGTTTTCAATGGCACGTAGTACAAATGGGAAAGTCTGAATGGTCACGATAATAATCGGCTGAGCCATTTCCAAAGCTTTTGCCAGTTTCTCCGATTTGGAGCCATCGCCTTCCTTGTTGTTAATCCGTCCCACGACGCCATCTGCATGTTCAAACTGATAAATGGTGTCTTGTAATTGCGCATCTAAAATGGTTCGGTCTGTCACCACAATGACGGAATCAAACATCTTTTTATTGTTAGCATCATAAAGGCTAGAAAGCTGGTGCGCCGTCCATGCAATTGAGTTGGATTTACCCGAACCTGCGCTGTGCTGAATCAGGTATTTCTGTCCTGTGCCTTCAGCTAATGAGTCCTCAACCAGTTTACTGACCACTTTCCACTGATGATAACGTGGGAAGATCAGGCTCTCTTTTTTGTATATACGACCTTCCCAGTCTTCCTTTTCTTCAATCTGAAGATGCGGCTAGACCTGTAGAATCAGACCCACTCACCTGCTGATTCACTACCTGAATGACTTGATCCGATAAGCAATAAGGACAATTTAAACTCATAATATATACCTCTAGAAATGACAAAGGCTCACCGATTGGCAAGCCTTGCAAAGTTAAAAAAACTCGTTTTCATCTAGATAATGTATATTTGAGATTATTTTCAACTCATTGAAATGTACGCATCTTGGCTTTGCATTTCACACGCAGATGTTGCGCATCTTTTTCAGGCCGTACTAAATAGCGCACAGCATTAGCCATTTTTTCTACTTCACTAGAATTATTTCTGTGGATTCGACCAACACCTAAAATACCCAATTCCGTGTATTCTTGGATCTGCTCAGGATCATGACAGTTAAAAAAGTATCTTAACTTGCCTGTGATGAAATCGATTGTAAGCAGTTTGCAAAGGGCAGAGCTCTTGAGGAATATCATGCCATGTCGCACCCGTACATAGCTTCCATAAAATAGCTTCTATGATATTTTTACTGTTTTTTTGAGCAGTAATAACCATGTAATCTTATAGTATCTTGAATTTGCTACTAAATATTATCGGCAAGAAGAGTACGGGCAATTGAAAAATATAGAAATGAAAAGAGCTTAAAGGAGAATTTATGGCACCCACGGAATAAGATTAACTTTCAATACGATATTGGAAGGTATTTTTAACATTCGACACACTGGTCGGTTTGCCATCGACGAGACGAGGCTGATATTTAAAAGTGAGAGCAGCCTGAATCGAAGGTCGTACAAACATCGGATGGCAGTCGCCTTGTGCCTTTGGATTTTCTACCCGTCCTTTTTCGTTCACGCTATACACCACCGTACAATCCCCCTCTAGCTGACGATCCAAAGCTTGTTCAGGATAAGCTGGTGCTATTTTTGTAACAGGTTGATAATTTTTAACATCAAATGATTCAGGATGAGTTTGTGCTTTAGGTTCTACTGATTTCTGGGTCTTCGTCTGAGTTGGTATATCCGCTTGAGACTGCGTATCTACTGTTTTCTGAGATTCCGCTACTGCCGTTTGCTTTTCCGTCACGACTTGCTGTGTCGGTTTAGACGCTGTAGGTACAATTTTGTTGCTCTGTGACTCTACAAACTTCTTGGTGGTTTTCGGTTGGACTTCAGTAGGTTTCTCAAGCTGTTTCTTGACAGGCTCATGTAAGGGTTTTTCTTCGACTATCGGCTCAGGCTTTTTAGGTTCAGGTTGTTGTTTGGCTGGAGGGGGTATTTGCACAAATTGTAATTGAATGGTTTTCGGCTTGGGTTCCGCCAATGTTTCATGCATCTCAACCGTACATAACCATGCAATTAGCGCAATATGCAATCCAGCCGTGACCGAAAGTGCTAGGCCTTGATCACGGATCCTAATTTTGGAAACGGTTGTCATCATGATTGTGGTTCCTCTGTCACTAGCCCCAAGTTCGTTACCCCACTTTTTTGCAAGGATGCTATGGCCTGTGCAACCAGTTGATAATCAGCATCCTGATCGGCACGTACATAAAACTGTAAGCTTTTATCTTTTTGAATAATCGGAACGAGCTTTTGTTGCATAGTGGCTAAATCAATGGCCTGATCCGTAACTTTCTCGGTATTCACTTCTGATCCAATATTCCAGTAATACTGGCCATTGGCTTGAATAGATAAGGTTACAATACGCTGCTGTTGTGACGCGGGCATGACATTGGCATCCACTTTAGGCAAATCAATTTGAATGCCTTGCGTCAACATTGGTGCAGTCACCATAAAAATTACCAACAACACCAACATGACATCAATATAAGGAACCACATTCATTTCAGCATTGGGTTTTAATTTTTGAGGACGCTTAATCATGGTTCTTGCTCCTTAACGCGAAGTGCGCTCAGTGTGCCCCAACAAACGATAAATACGCGTTTGCAACTCATTGGCAAAACCGTAATAACGACTGGAAAGCTTGTCAGCACGTGCCGAAAAGCGGTTATACGCCACGACCGCAGGAATAGCGGCAAATAAACCAATAGCTGTCGCAATCAGCGCTTCTGCAATCCCTGGTGCAACTGTATTGAGGGTTGCCTGTTCAACGGCAGACAGTCCAATAAACGCATTCATAATGCCCCAGACCGTTCCAAATAAGCCTATATAAGGGCTGACTGAACCGACTGTTGCGAGAAAGGTTAGATTCTGCTGAAGCTTTTCTTCTTCTTCACTAATACTACTGAGTAAACGACGTTCTACCCCATCAATCACATCACTTGTGGTGAGTTGCTCATCTTTGATCAATTGATGGTATTCATCCACCCCATGTTGAAAAATGCTGACAACGCCTTTTTGTTGTTCAGGCTGTTGGTAATCTTGCTGTAAAAGATTGAGATCTTTTTGCTGTCTAAAATTCTTTAAAAAACGGTTCCAAAGCTGCTCTTGTCCACGAAGTAACATGCCGTGACGCACGATTAAATACCAACTTACGACTGAGGATAAAACCAAAATCAACATCACTACTTTTACCAACACACTGGCATGGCTAATCAACATCCAAACTGACATTTGATCCATCGTTGCTTGCATAACGCACTCCAATTTTTTTACTGCATGGTGCAGTACATATATATTTTTAAAATGGGCTGTGATTCTTTAGCAGCCCATGTACTCACTCAGGTACTAAAGTACTAAAGAGTTATTTAGTCCAAATGCAGCGCTTGGGCGATTTTTTCCCAAGGCACATATTTAAAGTTCTGATTGGTTTCAGGCATACGTTTACGTCCATCTTGCACCACCAACATGCCTCGCTTCCATTTGCCACCAAAATTTAGGGAACTCACATCTAGTCCATCTGTTTCAGACACAGCGTCAATGCCTTTGTCGGTATTGATGCCGATACGAAATGCGCCAAGAACCGTGTAAGGTGCAGCAGCATCAAGCACCACAAAGCTGTCATTGCCTTGGCTTGAAACCACCAAATAACTTTGGTTTTTGCCGTGATAAAGTCCCATCCCCTCAATGTCATCATGCATCACCTCTCCTACACCTATCACCTGCTGCATAGGAAGCTGAGTTTTTGGGTTGAGATCTTTTACCCACACCGCGACATCTTCTTCACCCAAGAAAATACGCCCTGTGGCATCGTCTACGATACAGCCTTCAGGTTGAGTTTTCACTGAAAAACGTTGTACTTCTTCAGCCCGTAATTTTTGCTGTGCAGCCGTGATGTGGTATTGAACAAAAGTCCCATTTTTATCGTTGGGAATGGCATAAATTTCCCCTTGAGCGTCGCGGTACATGCAAATGCCATAAATATCATCCAATGTGGTTGTTAACTCGCCAAGCACAGAAACCTTGCCCGTTTTGGGTTGAATCGCAAAGAGATGCAGGCTGTTATGATCTCGGTTCGATGCCACCGCCAAATCGACTGTCTGATTGCCCCATTTAAAACCGTGGCGTACATCGACATTATTCAATCGCCCTACTGGCAAGTACTGCACAGTTTTGCCCTGTAAGTCGTTAACCTGTAGACCACCTTGTTTATCTGTCGCTAAAATACGGGACTGACTCGGCTGTGCAGCGTTATGCCAAATCGCAGGATCATCAGCCGCATCACCTGTACTTGGCACGACCTCCGTCTGCACTTCTGCTGGAATAGTGATGATATTTTGGGCTTTGGTCTGGGTCTGAGTTTCCCATTCCACATCTGTCACTTTCACGGTTTTATCATCTAAAATCAGCAAGGATTTATCTGTTAAATTACCTTGAACACTCAAAGTCTCTGCTTCTTTCACCGTATCTAGTTGTAAAGGCGGCTGTGCTTTCCATTGCTTATCTTGCTTTTGATAACGATAAAGCAAAGGTTTTTCCGCATCGAGTACAGCGACATGATCATCTACAATCGCAATTGCAGAAGGTGAACCTTGAATCGAACCAAAGGGTTGCACGAGATCCACCGCCTGACGCACCATGTCTGCTTCGGAATGAGCTGGATATGCCCAAACGCCAACATTCGCTTCATTAATAAACAGCTCTGCTGTGGCATCATTCACTTTGCATACACTACTAGCAGGTGGAAAACTGAGACGGCGTACCAACTGTGGTTGACTCAAAGCCTTCTCATGCTGAGCCACCAACCATTGTTCACCAAGCCCCTCTTCGCCTACTAAAAAAGCAAAACTCAGCCCTTGAGCATCGGTATATAAGCAAACATCTTCAGACTTAAATGAACGCTTTGGAATAAAGCTGGGTTTGTCCCATGCTTTATTTTTTAAGTTCATGCTCATCAGTTGAATTTGCTGTTGTTGCAAATTTGACGCAGCAATCAATAAACGCTCCGAACCAATCCGATAATCAAAACGCCCAAACTGACCTTGAATTTGATGTAGTACATTTTGTTGATCATCTAAGATTTGTAGCCCTTTGTTTTTACTGCTCAACAGTGCGGCAACTTCAGGCCATGCACTCAAGCTTAACCATTGCACATCCTCAGTTTTTGCCCCATTCATGTCGACTTCACGTAATTGCAACTTCGCTGTTATAGGCTGATCTATTGGTATTTCAGCCGAGCTTAACGACTGGCTATTTTGCGGAGCTTGGGGCACGCTGTGCTGACTGCATGCGCTCAATAACAGCAAGCAACTGCTTAAAGCAGACAATTTAAAAGATGAAAATTTCATAGAGACACTCAAAATTGGGCAAGGAAACTCAGGTCTGCTTTTACTGAGCAAACCTGAGAACTAAATTTAATTCGACTTAAAAATGGGTGTAGGTCAGTGCAAGTTTGTATGCTGGGCCATATTCTTCATATTGAGCGTTATAAGCCTTAGAGCCTGCATAGTTGTAATAAGTTTCATCGGTGATGTTTTGCACATCAAACGTCAATTGTAAGTTTTTAGATAAATTCACATGACTACTGAAATCAAGGAAGATTTGGTCATCGGTATAAATGTCTTTTTCTGGCGTGTCGATATCACCTAATGCATACAAATAGTTCGATTTATAATTTGCTGAAAGTCGTACACCAAAGCGCTCATTTTCCCAACCAATCATGGCATTACCGACCACATCCGACTGGTTTGGTAAATGAATACGACGGCTCAGAAGTTCGCCATCTTTCATCGAATCAATATCCGCCTCTGACTTACTAAAGGTGGTATTTAAACCCAACAAGAACCCGTTCCATGGTGCTCCTAGATGGTCAAACTTTTGTGAGTAGGCAAACTCCATCCCGTACAGTTTTGCTTCATTACCATTTTTATAGGTTATAGCTTCATCAAAGTCAGCCCATTGCCCTGTTCCTGCAATATTGGTGTTATAAATAAAGTTATCGATATCTTTATAAAATGCGTAGAAACCCACCATACTGGCTTTGCCAAAATACTTTTCCACCCCCAAATCAAAGTTAGAAGATTCTAAAGGCTTTAACATTGGGTTACCAAACTCAGCTTCATCGCCATCGATATAAACACTTGGTGCACTTTGCGCAAAGTTTGGACGTACCACACTATTGGTCCAAGCGGCACGGAGGTAAGCGTTATCGGCCAATTGATAACGTAAATGTAGGCTTGGCAACCAATGATCATAGTCATTTTTATATTTAGTCGCAGTGATCACATCATCGTTGAACTCAAAACCACGTGCTTCAAAGTTGGTATTTTCATAACGTAAGCCTGCAATCACACGCAGTTGATCCAAATCAACGGTATTCATGACATAAGCCGCTTGTATGTCTTCATTCGACTTAAAGTCATTAATGATTGAACCGTCAGCAACCACATAATCATTTGGATTTAATCCACTGATTTTATCTTTAATAGCGTTTTTATTAATGGTTGGACCAAACTGACCCAGTTCATAATGGCTGTTTGAATTGAAATCTGAACTTGACGTACTGAGATCTTCATATTTCCATTCATCGGTATTGTTGGTTTTTTCACGTTGACTGATTTTTCCGCCGAACTTCAATGCAGCAGCATAATTCCCCAGCATATAGTCTTTCAAAAAGTCTAATTTACCGTTGTATTCTTTATCGGTGGTTTTAGATTTTTCCCACGACACCGAATCTAACTCATAGTTGGCCGCATCATAAAAATCTTGGTCTGCCGTAATTACAGGTTTTTGCGTACTATTAAATCCAACATTACTAAAATCACCTTGGTATTTTGCCCCCGAAATTCCCCCTGGATTTTCCTCCGATGCTTCGCTATAACCGAGCTGACCTTCCACCGTCCACGTGCCAAAACCTTGCTTACCACCGAGGACAAAAGACTGTATTTCTTGTGTTTCTTCACGGCTCTTCAGTGAACGAGTCACTTCTGCATCACCACGCTGGCCTGCAAGTTGTGGATCAGAAAATTCAGCCGCCACTTCCTGACGTGATTCAGTGTCTTTAAAGCGACTATATAAAGTTCTTAAATAGTATTCGCCTCTGTCATTCGGACGGTAATCAAAGTTTAAACCCGCACCAATGCGCTCACGCTCGATGTCATATTGACGCATTGCGGTTTCTTCAAGTGCGTCACCATCCCAAGCCCCACCCGTTTCAACATTGTCCGAGCCAAATTTTCGGTTTTGATAACTCAGTGCCAGTGCCACCCCAAGGTTGTCTTGCCCCTCACCAACACTGAAACGATTACTGATAGCACCAGATGCTTTAGGGCTATATTTTTCCCGTTTTTCATCATAACCACCTTCAATCGTTCCCGTATAAAACAAACCGTCATGGTCAAAAGCCGATAAACTTTCAACCTGCACCGTACCACCTAATGAGTTGGCATCCATGTCTGGTGTCAGCGTTTTCACCACAGCCAATGACTGTACTAGCTCTGAAGGTAAGACATCCAATGCTACGCCACGGCGATCGCTTTCAGGCGCGGGAACCAAAGTACCATTGATGGTTACTGCATTTAAGTCAGCGCCTAAACCACGAACGGAAACAAAACGTCCTTCGCCTTGGTCACGCTCTGTAGATACACCTGGTATCCGTTGCAACGCTTCTGCGGCATTGTCATCGGGTAATTGTCCAATGCCATCGGCATGTACCACACTGCTGATTTGGTCGGCACGTTTTTGTTCTTTGAGTGCTTTATCCATACTTGCAGCTTGACCAATGACCTGTACATATTCCACCGTGTTATCTTCGGCATGTAGATGCGTCATGCTCAGCATTGACAGGACCAGTGTGCTGAGCTGAAAACCCGCACGCTTATGTTTCATGAAACGGCTCTGATTATTTTGCATTATGTTCTTCCCCTCAAGCCAAAGTGGCATGGTTTGAACGCACAATAGAAATTGAATGTGAACATGATGTGACAGTGCCTTTTACGATCTGTCCTTTTTATTTGTTTTTGGCCTTTTTCAGCAAAAAATGAGCTAATTTGATCTGTATAGAGAAAATACTGAGCATACAGAATGATGCATATTCACCTCAAAGATAGGGTTTTTCAGCATTTTTATTCTCAAAAATCAAAAATACCCTGATCTATTTTGACCCTAGCCATTGCCATCAAACTGTCATCTAAATCTGTTTAGCTTGGGCGAAAATAAATCATTTCAAAAAATGCTATGCCTAAATACTTTGCTTACTACCGCTGGCCTTTATTATGTGTAGCGACTGCCTGTAGCTTATCCCTTTGGTTGTTTATCTTACTTGGGCAGAGCAAGTCATTTGCTGAATGGAACTGGGTCGATATTTTAGGTGAAGGGGGAGCAACTGTTTTTATTGGTATTTGGATTTTCTTTATTATTAAAAGCCGTCCTTTGGGCCGTGTAACCAACTATATCTTTTATGGACTGTGTTTTATTTTTTTCCACATGTGGATGGACAGCTTAGATGAGTTTATTCGCCTGCCTAAAGAAATCATGTGGGATGCATGGCTTGAGTCCATTCCTTTTCCAATTGGACTGTATCTATTTACCATCGGGATTTATTTTTGGCATCAAGAAGAACAGGCAATTTCTAAACACATGCAAAAACGAGAACGTATTTATCGGGATCATCGCTTATTCGATGCACTCACCCCTTTGGCCGATGCTCATTATTTTAAAACACAGCTCAAAGCCGCAATCGAGCAAAACTTGCATGAACCCAGCGACATGTCCGTTATACTGCTAGATATGCATAATTTTAATCAGATTAATCAAACACATGGCTTTGATGAAGGCACATCTATTTTACAGCATGTTTCACAATTGATTAGCTTAAACTTACGACCACAAGACCTGCTCTGCCGCTTCGCAGGAGATCGTTTTATTATGTTGTTACCAGAGACTAAGCTACAACAGGCTGAAAAAATGGCTGCTCAACTTGAACGCATGCTTATGGTCAGTGCTTATTATCAACGTGATCTGTCTGTGCACATTCCTCTAAAAGCACTCACGACCTGCTGCGCTGTCGGACAATACCAAACTGCCCAACAACTCTTGAGTGCCTTAAATCAGCAATTGCTCCAAGTGAAGCAGTACTACTCACCGAAGCGAGTCATGGTATGAGCTTTGAATGCGACTACAGCTACATTCCTGCGCATCATCAATTGTCTATTTTAATTGATTTGGCAGCGAGTCATGAAGTCGAACATCACGTCCTGCTCAGTGGCAGCAGTATTTTCTTAGAAGATATCTTTTCGGGGCAAAAACTAATTAGTCAACAACAGTTACAACAGGTTTTAAAAAATGCTGAACAGTGTTTTCGCAATCAGGACATCAGTTTTTTATTTGGTCAACGCAGCCTAACCACCCCCTTTAATGACGCCATTAAATCCATGCTTTATGCATCGACCTTCGATGAGGCACTTAGCCGTTATTTAACATTTTCCGCGTCCGTTTCACCTTGGTTATGCCCTCGACTCATGTACAGTCAAAGCCATATTCATATTTATTGGTTAGATGAAAACAAGCTTGAAAATCGCTTTTTAATCGAAAGCGCAATGAGTGCAGTACAAGCGTTTAGCCGTCAACTGTACCAAGCCAAATTAGCGTGGAAATTCGAGTTTAATTTTTCTGAACCGGATTATATTGAACAATATTGGACACATTTAGGCAGTGCTTTAGAGTTTAATCGCCCGATCAACATGATGAGCCTACCTCGCGATTTGATTTATGAAAAACTTCCCAATGCCTCTTCGACCTTAGCTTCAATCAGTTATCAATATGCGCTGAAAGAAATGACAGCTCAAAATATTCAACAGAGTTTTTTGCTCAGTTTGCACCAATATTTAATGCAGAATATTCAAAATAATATTCAACTTGAACAAACCGCTGACTATTTTCAAATGAGTTCTGCCACCTTAAAACGTAAACTGAAAAAGCATCAGACCCATTTTCAGGCGCAACTCGATCAAAGTCGTTTGCATACTGCCATAATTTTATATCGTGTACATGGTTTTAAAACTGAACAGATTTCTCAGTATTTACAAATTAACGATGCCACTAATTTTCGACGTGCGTTTAAGCGGTGGAGTGGTTTAACCGTACAAGCGGCACAGTCCTAAGCGCTTATTTTTCCCAAAAAAATCACGGGTATTTCTATTGTAACGTCGAAATTAAAAGTCAAAAACTCATCGGCTAATCACTAAAGTCCGCATAGTCACGTTCGCTGTATTTTTCTGTTTGTGTCCAAGGTATAGCAACATGTTGGCCAATTTTGCGCACGGTAAAGGTTTTGGCATAGCCTGAGGTCGGTTTGAGCAATTCGTATTTTTGAACCAGTTGATCCTGTTCACTCCATATAATATTCAACGTTTGCCCAGCACTGCGTATTTGATAATGCGCTAACTTCGGATCACGTTGAATCAATTGTGCTCGCTTTAAAATGTCAGGATGAATCAAACTATATTCACAGCGCCAACAGTTTTTCATCCCTAGCATTTCTTGATCGACATCCTGCAATTGCACCCGCATTTTTTCATCTGGCAAAATATAAAAACGCTGAAACGGACTTTCTACGTTTGCTTGCCCGACTACATCTTTGCGCTGCATCCACTGAATTGCACTGTCAAAACTCACATGCTCATGGGTGTCTGTTTTGGCAGACACATGAGCGTTGCTATGTGTCTGGGCTTCGTCAGCATGCGTTTGTGTGTTTAAACGTTCAATCCAAATATTTTGCTCATCTCGAATTATTTTCTCACTGTATTTTTGAATGGTCGTGACCCCATTGGCATCCAATCGTTCTATCTGATAATCAATACGATATTCATCGGCCGACCATACCCATGGACTGAGCAAACTGAAAGACAATGCTAAGAATTTCATTTTGAATTTGAACGGCCGTATAAATCTTGTATCCATTAGAATCCAAACGCCTTTTTCAATTGCTCAAATACCCATGTATTTTCTTGTGTGCCTTTGAATAGATTTGAATTCTTTCCTTCAGCAAACAGCATCACATCTCCGCCGCCATGTGTTTCGCTTTTCGTCAGTTGTACCCCGACTTCTTGTTTATAGTCGTCAGCAAAGGCTTGCTCGTTGCTAATACTGTCACGAATATCTAAACGTTTACCCGTACCATTTCCAAAAACAAGCGTCGTTCCTGTTGCCCCATTTACATCGCGGTATGGATTATGTACTTGGCCATCAGCCAGCACTTTGCTGTAAGCATTTTGCTCTTTTGCAATATTATAGTCATAGCTCAGCCCCAAAATACCTGGATTAGTTTCCGTCGTTTGACCCGTTCGTGCGGCATAACCATTAAAGGTCATCACATGGTCATGGTCTGCCGTCACTACAATCAAGGTATTGCTCAAATCCACTTTATCCAGTGCAGTTTGAATTGCATCATTAAATGCCTTGGTTTCCTGCAATGCCCGTTTGGCATTATTGGCATGTAGCGCATGGTCAATACGCCCACCCTCAACCATCAAGAAATAGCCTTGTCCATGACTCTGTGCTTGCAGTGCATCAATCGCTTTACTGGTCATCGCCGCCAGACTCGGTTCAGTCTCTATATTCTTCTTGAGTCGGTCCAAATCAAAATTTAAATGTGACTGTGTGGAGAATATGCCGAAAATTTTCTGAGTATTGACCGTCTGTGCCAAATCACTTTGGCTTAAAACGATTTGATAACCCTGCTGTTTAAACTCTGCCAATAAATCACGACCATCCAAGCGCCCTTTGGGGTTAGAGACTGCATCATAAGGCGTCCAATGATTTAAGCCGCCTCCCATAAGGACATTAATACCATCCAATAAGTTTGGATTATAAGCTTTACCTTTTGGAACAGCTTGAAGCGCGATATCGTATTGCGCATCACGGTGACAGATATGTGCATAGGTTGCCGCAGGTGTGGCATGGGTGAGTTCGGTCGTCGTCACTACGCCAACCGCTTTACCCTGCTTTTTTGCCAGTTCTAAAATACTTAACGCAGGCATCCCTGCGACCATACTACTGCCCTGTTCTGGACAACGGTTGATGGCTTTCGCTAAGCTTTTGCCATTCGGCAATTTTCCTTCTTCAGGTTCGACCGCAACCGTTCCTGTTGTCATGGCAATCACTTCATTTTTATTTTTCTGCCCAGTCATATAGGCACCCATAGAGGGAGCGCTATCTGTGGTTTGACCATCCTCAGAATAGGTTTTAATCCTTGCTGCGTGCTTCATGCTGTCCATGGCCAGTTTGCCATTTTCCCCCACAGCATAAATACGACTTGCCGTCACTGTGGTTGGTCCCATGCCATCGCCTAAAAAGAATATAACGCTTTTCGTCGGTGTAACTGTGGTGTCCGCAGCATACAAAGCACTTGAAGAAATCGACGCTGTAAGCAGAAGCATCATGTA
Organism: Acinetobacter sp. S4400-12; assembly: GCF_024129495.1. Lineage (NCBI taxonomy): Bacteria > Pseudomonadati > Pseudomonadota > Gammaproteobacteria > Moraxellales > Moraxellaceae > Acinetobacter > Acinetobacter sp. S4400-12. The sequence goes on from NZ_JAMXYB010000022.1 coordinate 36,490, forward strand.
TGGGATGGTTTTTAAAGTATGTTTCATGTGATATCCCTCTGCTATAAGCCTGTGATCTTACGAATGAGGTGATTGACCTCAATATTTTCAAGGCTACCTGAGAACTGATCGGCTCCCTGACCAATCGCACCTAAAAACACATCTGCACCGCCATGCGTTTCTTTATCTTTATAGCCCGTTTGAATCACAGCTTCTTGTTGGAAATCATCCGCAGCAGTGCCCGTACACCAACCCGTTTCAGCCAAAGGATAGGTGAAACTATATTTTTCACCTTGTGGTGCCTTTGGCCCTTGTACAGGATGACAGACATCAGTGTCTTTTAAGTTCAGTACCAAGTCATCCATACGGTTTTGAGTGGGGCGTTTTTTGCCCGTACCAAAACCGATAATCGGATAAGGTTGACCATGAATATCTTGAGCAAAGCCCGCTTGATCATAGTTTTTTACCAATCCAAGCACACTGGTTTCCTTACCTTCGACGTATTTTCCTGTACGCTTGGCATAACCATTTAAAACCAAGGTGTGATCATGGTCGGCTGTGATTACAATCAGTGTATTTTTAAGTTCAGGATCACTTTGTTTAAGCTTTTGAATGGTTGCTTCTAAAGCATCATTTAAGGCAATCGTGTCTTGTAAAGCACGTTTGGCATTGGTGTCATGCAGCGCATGATCTATACGCCCGCCCTCCACCATCAGGAAAAAACCTTTTTTATTTTGCGTCAGGATGTCTAAAGCAGACAGCGTCATTTGCTTGAGACTCGGCTCTGCCAAGTTTTTCTTGGTGCGATCCAAGTCGTAATTTAAATGGCTGTGATTAAATAAACCCAATAATTTTTCATTTTTCGCCAGTTGCACTTGGGACAGTTGGTTTTCATCAAAAACCACGCGGTAGCCTGCCTTTTGCATCTCGGTAATTAGATTGCGCCCATCAGTACGTTCTCCACCTGCATCTTTAGGCAAAAATTGACGCTTACCTCCACCTAAAACCACATCGACTCCATCTTTGAGTTTGAGGTTATAGCGTTGATAATCATCGCCTTTTGAGCTCGGGACCAACTGTGATGCAATGTCATTTTCAGCATCACGGTGGCATATATGCGCATAAGTCGATGCTGGTGTGGCATGCGTGATCCGCGTTGTGGTCACAACCCCTGTCCCCCAGCCCTTTGCTTTGGCTAATTCAAGTAAAGTCTGTGTGTTTTGCTTATTTTTGTTTTGTGGGTTACTAACGCACTGGTTATTCCCTACTGAGTCAGGTTCAACCGCAATCGTCCCTGTCTGCATCGAGATCACCTCGTTTTTCATCTTCACACCGGTCATGTACGCGCCCATCGAAGGTGCGCTGTCCGTGACTTGCGCATCTTCAGAAAAGGTACGAACAAAAGCAGACTCAGGCAGCCGATCAATCGCCAACTGACCATCTTCACCAACAGCATAAATACGTGAAGCGGTAAGCGTGGTGATGCCCATACCATCACCCAAAAAAAAGACCACACGTTTCGGTTGTTGGACTTTTTCTTGTTGGAGCTGTTGCTCTGTATTGGCTTGTTGATTTCGCGTTATCGTAGTAGTTTGACAAGCGGTAAGCAATAAGGCGCTGAAACTTATACATACCACGCTGATTGTTTTTAATTGGAATTTTTCAAGAGAACCGAGCATGGCATCAACCCATCTAAAGATGGCTGAACCATACGCCGCAGATATTTAAATAAGATGACATTTAACTACTTTTTCATTTACTTGCTAAAAATAACCCGAAACCTATTTAAGCCAAGGATTCCATTACTCGAATGTTTAGCTTATTTTGATAACATCATTAGTAAGCATATAAAGATGCATAAATTCCAGCTAAGTACACTTCAATGCTTCTCGCTTTACTGAGGACTAAATTATATTACCCTTTTAATGAGCTGAATAAAGTCTCTATTTTATTACGATGCTTTAAATGATATTCATCATATATGGAGATTAAAACAGATTTCATATTCTTTCTGTTATATGCAATTAAATCAGTGCTTTATAATTTTATCTGCTTGGATGATAATCCTCCCATAAATAACTCAGCGGACGCTTACTTCTCAAAAGACTGATAAATCTGAGTTCTACGCTACTGTCGATATTAATTCTGAAGATATCCAAGACAAGCTAGCCGAATGGCAGCATTACTATAACTGGATGAGACCACATTCAGCTTTGAAAGGTAAAACACCGATGGAAAGGTACTTTGAATTATGTGAAGAAACCCCTTTCTCTGATGAGGTCCAGAAGCAATACAACCCATCAAATGAACGGATTCAACACGCCAATTACAAGATGGATTTAGAGATCGCTAAATTGAAACGATCTCTATGAATCACACATATTATTTCTACATCTCAACTATGATTCATCTATTAGTTTATTAATCCAACTTGGCTTTTTAGCTCTCAAAAATGTCTGAAAATCCTCTTCACCCAACGATTCTTTTAATTTGTTAATCATTTTCACATCAACAACCTTAGGGCCAAGAAAATAAAGTGCTGATACAGCCCAACCAACTCTCTCATGAGGATATTGAAAAACGTCGAGACAACGTGTTTTTATTAATCTCACAGTACAATCAAAAAATAAAAACTCTCGTGAATTTCTATTAGTATAAAAAACCTCTATTTGTGGAACTTGGGTACTTAAACCTAAATAATTTGCTGATATCCCTCCATGTTCTTGAAACATCTCCCCAGTACGCCTTGATAAGACTTTTAAAGTATTCTGTATATCTGGAGTGAGAATCCTATTTGGAATCATTCTATTCTTTTTGGTCTTGTAATAGACCTTCGGAAAAAGAATGAGGGAATCACCATTTTTTATATAATCTCTCAAAATCCATTGCAGCTTTTTATCATTTACATGGACACTAAAATCTAAAGCACTAAATACTTTACCTTCCTCAATTTTTTTATATTCATCAATTACAATTTTATCTTTGGAAAACTTCACAAAAGATACCCTTCTAAACACCAATTAGTTTAATGTAGCTTGTATAAAACCATTTTCTTGTAAAGACCAAGCTCTAATTGTATCGCCATTACTACCATTACCAACAATTACAGCTAAAGGGTTCGGCAACGAGCTAATATTCTTTCGTGAAAATTCACGAAAGCTTTTTATATCTTGCGGGGACAAATTAGGGGTTAACTCAGCATGGGTATGCCAGTATCCTACCAAAACTAACCCTTGATTTTGATACTCAATAGCCTCCTGCTTACACCTATTGGCATCTAGTTCCAACCATGTTGGACCAGAAAGGTCAGCATTATGTGGAGGTGTAGCTACTGCAAGCCATAAACCATCCGACATACTTGTATCAATAAATAACTGCCCGCCTTTCTCATCTTCTTTTAATTTTTGTTGATGAGAAAAGAATATGTCTACCACCTCTGTGGACACTTTTAATTCAACATCAAGCGTTTTCCATCGCCATTCCCAAGCTAGATCATAGCTCACTAGTACACTGCTCCTTTGGCCACTCTCTGGAAATGACAATTTGCTTACAACCTTCAGGTACATTCGGTCCAACGTACATACCATTCAATTCACGTATCTTTTCAATATCACCTATACTAGTAACCCATGTCTCAGATTCTACTTTTCCAGTAAGTACATCAAATACCGATTGAGCTGTTATTGCCGCTATTGTATTAATTCCAATAGGACCACCAGGGATAAACGCTTCTCCACAACCAGGAAGTGGGATGACCCCATTATCCTTCCATTCTGAATGTTGGTGTAAAAAGTTTCCATGCTCATCGAATAAGTAGCGTCCATCAGCAATACTATTTGGTCTAGTTATCAGCACATGCCCTATAATTGCATGAGGCTCAGCCCAAGCTTGGATTAAAGCCCACTTAGGTTGCCTAACTTCATGCAATAACCATATAAACTCTTCTGAATTCCAATCAGCAGTTGTAATTACCACCACATCCATTTCATCAAGCATGCTAATATTCTTAATACATTCATACTGAATATATTGTGGAATTGATGTAATAGTGATATGAGACAAATCTTTTTGGATTCGCTCTTTTAATGCTTGGGTTTTATATTTACCTAAATCATCTACCCCTAAAATATGTCTTCCTAAATTTGCACTTTCAAATCTATCAGGATCAACAATGGTGATGTTAGTAATACCTGCCCTCACTAGATGCATAATGACTGAACTACCTAAAGAACCTGCACCAATTACTGCTATTTTTTTATTTGCTATATCATTATTTGATAGTTCTATGTTTCTTGAATGGATTACATTTTTTGCTAGCAAATGAACTGGACTATGTTCCAAACTCGACAATGTTACATCGTTATTCTGTTGCTTACGTAATCGACGTCCAGCTCGTTTACCATAAACTTGATGGCTATCACTTTTGATACCTTTGTGTTTAAGAGTTATCGCTTGAATAATGGGTGGCTCAGTATCCGGGAGTTCTAATAGTAACCATCTAATAGGATAACTATTGTTTCTTTTATCCCATTCTAATAACCTCTGAAAATCTACTGAAGATATATGATTTTCAATCCATTCAAAGACTTTGTTGGAATTAGGAATTTCAACAGTTGGATAAGAATTTAAGCGAATAAAATATGCAACTGGTGCTAAAACTGATACTTTCTCTACCCTGTTTAATATTTTAGAAAGATGCTTTTCTATCATTGGTTGCTGCGATGCTAACCATACAACTTGATGACGTTTTATTCCTCCCCTTTGATCAGTGAGTCCAAAAAGCTCACCATTAGTTGAGGGATGTTCCAAAACAACAAGCTGATGGTTATTAAAATTTAATTGCAATCTCCAATAAGAACTTATTTCCCTATAAAATTCCTCGTTTCTATTACTTTCATTAGACCTCTTTCATAAATCATTTTTTACTCAGTTCCAAATTATAGATTGCCGCAATTAAATTGAATCTTAATCCCAGTCTTTTGCCTCGATTGCGATATTGCTCAGCAAGAATTTTGAAGGTTTTTAAGCGACCAAATACATGCTCAATTGCTATTCTTCTTTTGTTGATTTCCTGATTATAGATTTTTAG
>NZ_JAMXYB010000023.1:0-40976 GCF_024129495.1 Acinetobacter sp. S4400-12
AAGCCTTGTTTTATAACATTTTGTCTTGATAACCAATATGTTACAAATACAAGGCTTTTTTTTATACTCTTTTTTATATCGAACTCAGGTTGAAATTATTAACTGACCTGTTGAATGTCCTGAGTTTTTGCAATTTCTTGTTGCTTGAGCAGGTTGCGCTGAATTTTACCGCTTGAGGTTTTTGGTAAATCCTTCACAAACTCTATTTCTTTGGGATAAGCATGCTTGGACAGTCGTGAACGTACATAGTGCTGAAGTTTAAGCCTCAGCTCTTCACTGGCCAAGCACTGTGGCTTTAATACCACAAAGGCTTTCACAATTTCGGTACGCTCCGGATCTGGCTTGCCAATCACAGCAGATTCCAGCACTCCTTCACATTCAAGCAAGGTGCTTTCCACATCAAAAGGCCCCACCCGATACCCTGAAGTTGTAATGACATCGTCAGCACGTCCGATAAAATCAACCCCGCCATACTCATTCAGCCTAACCGTATCACCAGTTAAATAATACTGGCCGGCAAAAGCCTTCCGGTTATGACCGCCATAGCCTTCAAACCACATCAGCGGTGAAGCAGCACAATCCATCGCCAAAGTACCAATACCACCTTTTCCTACCTCCTGAAGGTCATTATTAAGCACTGCAAAACGATGCCCCGGAATCGCAAAACCGGCTGAACCAATTTTCTTGTGATGATTCAGTGCATGATGATTGGCGATCACCATTCCTAGCTCAGTCTGTCCATACTGGTCGTGGATATTTACTCCCAGTTCATGGTTAAACCATTGAATGACTTCTGGAGTTAAAGGTTCACCTGCACTACTGACCACACGTAAATATGAACTGATTTCAGCATCAAATTTTTCTTTAAAACCAAAGAACATCCGGAATGCCGTTGGTGAGCCGGTTAAATTATTGACCTGATATTTTTTAATAATCTCAACTGCATGGTCTACACTAAAAGCGCGTTCATCCATAATAATGCTATGCCCCAGACTCAATGGACCGGCAATGCCATAGTACAAACCATAAGCCCAACCGGGATCGGCCAGATTCCAGAATGAGTCTTCTTCACGCAAATCTACAGCGTGCAACATATAACCTTTAAAGGCCAGCAGAGCTTTTAAAGGCACAGGTACGGATTTCGCCAGACCAGTCGCACCTGAGGTAAACATCATCAGAAAAATATCACTTAAACCACCCTGAACCGTGTCAAACTCGGTAGGATACTTTTTAAGCTCAGCCCAGAAATCAGCATCTTGAGCCGCATTTTCTGAACTTGGTTGCACCGTTAAAATATGAGGAATATCTAGCCCGTTCAGTTTTGAACGCTGTTCCTGGTCAGCAACAATCAGTCGAGTGTGAGCCGTATTAATCCGATGTTCAATCGCCTTACTCTCAAAAGCCGTAAATAAAGGCTGATAAATAGCACCAATACGCCAGGTGGCAAGAATAGTGATCAGTAATTCAGGAGTACGCGGAAGCAGACCAGCAATACAGTCACCTGCCTGCAAACCGAGTGCTGTCATATAGTGTGCAAGCTGTGCTGAAGCATCTGCCAGCTGTTCAAAGCTCCAATGCTGTGTTGTGCCATTTTTACCTTCCCAGATCAGCGCAGTCCGGTTCTGGCCCAGATAGCGTCCGCAGCATTCTGTATAAGCATTGAGAGCCTCCGGCGTTCCTGCCAGCTGTTGTTGAACCATCATGTCAAAATCAAATTCGCGATATGCTTGTTCTAGTGTCTTCATCCCGACAACCTCTATTTCTGTTGTATGTCCAGACGATGTGTCTGTGTCCGCTGTAATTGTTGTTCTCTCTACTGCCTGCGTAGTCCATTACAGGCAGGTTAAAAGCTGCTTTAGCTTCAGAGCATGTGTTGCTGTCCTTGTAGCGAGTGGCTTTTCGATTGAATCAATAATTCACCATGCTTTATCACCTTCTACAATTTCTATATCCCTCAATAGGCCTGCAGGATTTGAACAGTCCTCTTCATCCTGCGCCTTAGATTTTGCTGACCTCCCGGGCGATCACCAGACGCTGAATATCTGAAGCCCCTTCATAAATCTGGCTGACGCGTACATCCCGATAAATACGTTCTACGGGGAAATCCGACACATAGCCATATCCGCCATGAATCTGAATGGCATCCGAGCAGACCCGCTCTGCAATCGTCGAAGCAAACAGTTTGGCCATAGAGGCTTCTTTCAAGCATGCTAAACCAGCATCTTTCAAAGTAGCTGCATGCAAAGTCAGTTGTCGCGCTGCTTCAATCTGGGTCGCCATATCAGCAAGCCGAAAGGCTACTGCCTGATGCTGAACCAGTTCCACCCCAAAAGATTTGCGTTCATTGGCATATTCCACTGCGGCATCCAGCGCAGCTCGTGCCATGCCGACAGACTGTGCTGCAATCCCGATCCGGCCAGATTCTAGATTAGACAAGGCAATTTTGTAGCCCTCACCTTCCTGTCCTAACAGGTTTTGAGCTGGAATCCGGCATTGATCAAAGATAATCGTGGCCGTATCAGAACAATGCTGGCCCATTTTCTCTTCCAGACCTGAAATCAGATAACCCGGCGTATCTGTCGGTACCAGAAAGCATGAAATACCTTTCTTGCCAGCAGAGTTATCGGTGACTGCAAACACCAGGGCAATCTGGGCATGTTTGCCAGTGGTAATAAACTGCTTGGTGCCATTGAGTACCCACTCATCTCCATCACGTTCTGCTTTACATTGCAAAGCACTGGCATCTGAGCCAGCCTGTGGTTCAGTCAGACAGAAACAACCCAGCCATTCACCCGAAGCCAGCTTGGTTAAATAGGTCTGCTTTTGTTTTTCTGTGCCATAACGCTGGGTAATGCCACAAGGCAGGGAGTTTTGTACACTGACAATAGTCGAGATAGCTCCGTCTCCGGCGGCAATTTCTTCCAGTGCCAATACCAGAGAAACATAGTCCAGACCTGCACCGCCCCACTGTTCAGCAACGGTCATTCCCAGCGCTCCCAGCTCACCCAGTTCTTTGAGTTCCTGAGCTGGAAATTGGGCCGTTTTATCGCGCAAGGCCGCGGTAGGTTTCAGTTTCTGCTGCGAATAGTTACGCATCGTCTCCTGAATCATTTTTTGTTCATCATTTAAAAGCACAGCGTATTTCCTTTACTGATCTTTCTTATTTTTTAATACAGGGTAAATACCTAAAAAGTGTCTTACCCGGTCTTTTTATGCCCTTTAAGCTCAAATCTTTATTTTTCTGCCATACGAATCGCCCCATCCAGACGAATCACTTCACCATTTAAATAACTGTTTTCAAAGATGTGACCGACCAATTGAGCAAATTCCTGAGGTTTGGCCAGACGTGGTGGAAAAGGAACCATCTGCCCCAAGGCATCCTGTACATTCTGTGGCATGCCTTTCAACATGGGTGTTTCCATAATGCCCGGTGCAATGGTCATTACACGAATCGCTTCACGCGCCAACTCACGTGCCAAAGGCAAAGTCATGGCAACCACAGCACCTTTAGAAGCAGCATAAGCACTTTGACCGATCTGCCCCTCAAAGGCGGCAACTGAAGCCGTATTCACAATTACACCGCGTTCTTCTTCGTCTGATTGCAGTTGATATTTTGCAATTAATGCCGCTGCATGACGCAACATATTAAAGGTGCCAGCCACATTGATATTTAATACTTTCTGGAACATAGCAAGCTCGTGAATACCCTTCTTGCCCAGCACCTTCGCTGAAGGTGCGATTCCGGCGCAGTTCACAAGACCATTGAGCTGACCATATTTATTTTCCACCTGAGCAAAAAAGGTTTCTACCTCCTGCTCATCAGTGACATCCAGTTGCACAAATTCAGCCTGTTCGCCCAACTGCTGCGCTAAGGCAATGCCTAGTTCCTGGTTCATATCGACCAGAATCACTTGTGCACCCTGCTCTACCAGATGCGTGGCGGTGGCGGCACCCAGACCGGATGCACCACCTGTAACCACAATGACTTTTCCCTGAATCTTCATTTTAATGTCCTATTAAGATAATTTGGCAAGTTAAGACTTAATAGGCAGAGTAAACAGAGATTTAATTCTGTACAATTTCCAAATATCGCATCTTGATTGATGGATTTGGACAATAAAAAAGGAAAATTGGACTGGCCATGCATTTACCTGCCTTGAAATATAGTAAGGGAACGATTTCGATTGATCTGGTTCATGAAGCGCTGTTAAATGCCAAAGCGCAGCACTATGATATTTCTGTAATTCTAAATAAAGCCGGTATTCCGCTAGAAATTCTTCACTCAGCCAAAGCCCGAGTTTCTGTCGCGCAATATGCCGCCTTGTGGACTGTGCTTGCCGACAGCATGAATGATGAGTTTTTAGGGATGGATAGCCATCCGATGCGCCGTGGCAGTTTTAAGCTCTTATCTAGAATGCTGTTACAGGCCGACACGCTGGAAAAAGCCCTGCAACAAATCCTGCAATTTTTTAATCTGGTTCTGGACGACCTGCACAGCACCCTCATGGTTCAGGAAAATTTTGCTTATATTCTGATTTATGACCAGAAGCAGACCAAGCGCATGTTTAGCTATGCAACCTATCTAATGCTAATTCATTCTCTCTTATGCTGGTTAAGTGGACAGCGAATTTTGCTGAATCAGATTCAACTCAAGTGTGCTGCACCGCTGGAGGATTTTGATTATAAAGTCCGTTTTTGTGAACAGATTGAATATCAGGCCAGCGAAAATTATATCCAGTTTGATGCAGCCTATTTACATCTGCCGGTGAAGCAGGATCAAAACTCCTGGTATCAATTTATCCAGCGAACGCCCGACAACCTGTTGGTCCGGTTTAAAAATCCCTATGCGCTAAGCACCCAGATTCGCAAACGGCTTTTAACGGTTCCACCCGCCGAATGGCTGGAATTCCATGAACTGGCCCTAAAAATGAATATGTCCGAAGCCACGATGCAACGGCGCCTAAAAAATGAAGGGTTTAGTTATCAGCAGCTTAAAAATGAGATTCGACGTGATACCGCAATTGAGCTGTTAACCCGTACCGACCAAAGTTTGCAGGACATCAGTGAACAATTGAACTTTCAGGAAGTCAGCGCATTTCATCGAGCTTTTAAAAAATGGACAGGTGTAAGTCCAGGGGCGTATCGGCAAAATATTACTAAATAATTCCTTCAATATAGCTCCAAAAAATCAAATTTGGCTCTAAAACCCATTTAAGCTCATATTTATCTGATAGTTATATATTTCAAGGCTTATTCTCTTAAATTATCCTACTGCTCAGTCATCTACAAAGCTTTGCATTTTCACTCAATATAGGTTAATTTTCAACCAACTTAAAACATCCCTTTGGGTTATGTTCTCCCTTTTCTCCTTTATTGTTGAAGGTATCTCCATGTTAAAGATGACTGATGTGCTGGGTCAAAACCTTGCTCAAAAATTCTCTCAAGCTTTATCTTCTTCAACTGATCTGCTGACAGAGCAGTTGAATCAAGGAATTTTGAATGCATCGGATGCAGAACTGAAAGACGCAATTTCGCACTTCTTTAACCAGGTGGACGCAACGGAAACAGCGCATGCACTTGAAATTCCGGCAGAGCGTATGCAGGAATTACAGCAAGGCATTGACTTAAAAGATGAAAAATTTTTGACAGATACGATAAAAGTTGTCGCATTATGCTTGGCAATGGAAACCGGCAGCCTCGATCAAGTCGAAATTTATGACTGTCTAGAAGATTATCCGATGTAATTCGTCTAAAGGATTATTCAGAAGCGGTGCCTTGGCATCGCTTTTTGGTTTGAATAATAAAACCAATAGCAAATCACTTATGAAGATAGGATTGTTAGTGTCCATCCTGCCGGAGTAATGATTCAGGGCCATAAAACGAAGGGCGGCCAGCTAAGATATTGGCCAGCTACCAAGCTTTGACAAGGAAATTCCATATTTGCAAAATCAAGTTTTCAAGCCGCTTCCTGTCTTGATAGAAATGCCTCTAAAACTCATATTCCAATAAAAAAGCGACTCAGTGCAGCCGCTTTTTCATCAATAAGAACCCGCATGGATGAAGGATTAATGTGGCCACTGCCCCAGTGTTACGCGGTCATTTCCACCATAATCCTTCAGGGTACGTACCTGCTTATAACCAGCCTGAGTAAACAGCTGACGTACCGCCTCCCCCTGATCATAGCCATGTTCCAGTACCACCCAACCATTCACCGCAAGATGCTTTTTAGCTTGCAGAATAATCATTTCAATATCAGCCAGACCCTGTTTGTCCGCAACCAGCGCACGTTCTGGCTCAGTCGCCAGATCTGGCATATGCTCATCATCGGCATCAATGTACGGCGGGTTAGATACGATCACATCAAAAAACTGGCGGCCTAATGGTTTTAGCCATGAGCCCAGTACAAACTGCACATGATTTAAATCATGCTTTTCAGCATTATATTTGGCGACTTCCAGTGTGGGTTCATAAATATCTGTAGCCGTCACTGCCCACTGAGGACGTTCAGATGCAAGAGATAAGGCAATCGCCCCTGTTCCTGTACCTAAATCGACCAGACGTGTATCTTCTGGCAGCTCCAGTTTCAGGACAGTTTCGACCAGCACTTCTGTATCTGGACGCGGCACTAGAGTATCTGGAGTTACTTTCAGATCCAGTGTCCAGAAAGGCTGTGAACCGGTGACATAGGCCAAAGGCTCACCCGCTGCAATACGTGCCAAACCTTCAATATAAGCCAGTTCCTGTTCTGCTGTCAGCTGCTGCTCTTTCTTCATTATCAAATCAAAAGAATCAATCTTGGTAATGTGCTCTAGCAGCCAGGCATTTTCCTGACGCTCATAACTTTCAGCTTCGCCGCGTAAGGCCAGTGCTTCTAAAATATTCATTAGCCACCATTCTGCTGTGCCAGCATTGCAAGCTGATCAGCCTGATATTCGCGCTGCAAGCTATCGAGCAGCTCGGTCAGATCACCTTCCATCACGGCATCCAATTTATATAAAGTCAGGTTAATGCGGTGATCTGTCATACGGCCTTGCGGATAGTTATAAGTACGGATACGCTCAGAACGGTCACCCGAACCCACCAGGTCACGGCGCATTTCCGAAGTCGCTGCATCAGCAGCAGCACGTTTGGCATTTTCCAGACGTGATGCCAGCAGCGCCATTGCCTTAGCTTTGTTCTTATGCTGTGAACGTTCTTCCTGACATTCCACCACAGTTCCCGTTGGAAGGTGGGTAATACGTACCGCAGAATCCGTTTTGTTCACGTGCTGACCACCGGCACCCGAAGCACGGTAAGTATCAATACGTAAATCTGCCGGATTAATATCCACAGTCGTATCTACATCAATTTCTGGCAGAATTGCCACCGTACAGGCGGAAGTATGCACACGGCCCTGAGACTCGGTCGCGGGTACACGCTGTACCCGGTGTGCGCCACTTTCAAATTTCAAGCGACCAAAGACACCTTCACCTTTTACAAGACAAATGACTTCTTTATAACCGCCATGCTCGCCTTCGTTTTCAGAAAGTATCTCGATACGCCAGCCCTGCGTTTCTGCGAATCGACTATACATACGGAACAAATCGCCCGAGAAAATCGCCGCTTCATCCCCACCCGTTCCGGCACGAATCTCCAGATAAGCCGAGTTTGCATCATTCGGATCTTTCGGAATCATCAGGATATTCAAGTCAGCTTCCAACTGCTCAGTCAGGGCTTTATTTTCCTTGATCTCTTCCTGTGCCATTTCCTTAAAGTCAGGATCGGATAACATTGCTTGCGCAGTTTCAATATCTTCTTCTGCCTGTTTGTATCTGCTCCAGACTTCACTAATCTCGGTCAAGTCATTATGCTCGCGAGACAATTGACGGAAGCGTTTGTTATCTGAAATGACTTCTGCATCAGCCAATAATGCAGTCAGTTCTTCGTGGCGGTCAGAGAGTTGGTCTAATCGTAAACGTAACGATTCTTTCATTTTCTAAAAAATCTCAAACATAGGCTGCAACTAAAACTCATTTAGCACAGCGAAATCAAAAAATTGCGCCTAGTTTAACGATTCTCTGGGTTAATGAACATCATTATTGAGTAAGTCCGCCTAGCAGATTTGTACGATCCTGAGATTTGTTAACCAATATGATCAAGATACTCGTGCTTGGTTTTTTTATAAGCGATTACATTCTTATTCTTCGCTCATTTTACAATTTGCCCAACAAAGCCAGCAAATATGGAGATTGATCTTCACATTTTTTTATGCATGATTTGTTACATTTTGCGCATCGAAATTAATTATAGTCCTGTAGGGACATGGAGTTGGATATGAAACTCAATGCAATTTTAATGAGTGCAGCACTTGCTGCCGGCTCAATGATGACTGTTAATGCACATGCCGACAGTACTGCACGTGTTGCAGCAGCCAGTGCTTTAGGCAGCGTTGCGGGTACGGCAGTGGGTAAAAATATGGGTGGTAATACAGGTGCAACCATTGGTGCTGTACTGGGCGGTGCAGGTGGCGCTGCAGTCGCGAGCAACAAGCGTAACCGCACCGAATCTGCAATCGGTGGTGCATTGGGTGGTGGCGCAGGCTATACCGTAGGTAAAAACATGGGCGGCACAAATGGCGGTTATATCGGTTCAGCATTAGGTGCTGCTGGTGGTGCAGCATTGGGTAACAAAATTTCTAAGGACAAAGCTGCTGATCGTGCTGCGGAAAAACGCTCTAAACACTGGAAAAAGCGTCATCGCCATCACTAAGTTTTAAACCCACGACATTTAACAAGCACCTTCGGGTGCTTTTTTAATATACCTTTTAATACCTTCTAAGATTATGAATAAATAAAGGATAAAACCCATACAGTTTTATAACATTGACTTCATGTTCACTCAAATTTACTGCCTTAACTTATAAGTTATGCAAATTAGATCCAGATATTTTATAGGTGTACTCATGAACTATAAGAATTTAATAATTGCTGTTATTGCAACCTCAGCCATGGGTATGACAGCAGCCAATGCCGGCAATTCAACCAATACTGCTCTTGCTTCTGCTCTGGGTGGAGTGGCCGGTGCTGCCGTAGGCAAACAGCTAGGCGGCCAAACTGGCGCAACCATTGGTTCAGCCATTGGCGGTGGTGCAGGCGCAGCAGTTTCAGCCAATAAACGTGATCGTAATGGTGCAATTATTGGTGGAGCACTGGGTGGTGGTGCCGGTTATGCGGTAGGCAATAACATGGGAGGCAGCAATGGCGGCTTGATTGGTGCAGCTTTAGGCTCTGCTGGTGGTTCAGTACTGGGCAAGAAAGTGAGTGAGGACCGCCGCTATGATGACCGTAATGATCGCCGTTATAATTCAAATGGCTATCGCTACAATGATTATCGCTATAACAATCGTCACGATAATGGCCGCCATTTAGGTCATTATAAAAATGGCAAACGCCGTTAATTTACTCTTCTTTTCTGTTTTACCCTTCAAGCATCTTCGGATGCTTTTTTTATGCTTTTGTATTTATATCGTTTTTTATCGATATACAAAACCGGCCTAAAATCGTATGCTGTCTACAATTATTTTTTATTTGGATTGATCATGCGCACACTCGCAGATATTCAATTTTCTATTCTTGAACTGGTGCCGGTTCGAGACGACAAAAGCATTCAATTTTCCTTGCAACATGCTTTAGAGTTAGCACAGACCGCTGAAAAACTGGGTTATCACCGGATGTGGCTGGCAGAGCATCATAATATGGACGGCATCGCCAGTTCGGCCACGGCTGTTCTCTTAGGCTATTTACTGGCAAACACCCAGACTCTCAAGTTGGGTTCAGGCGGAATTATGCTGCCCAACCATGCACCACTTATAGTAGCTGAACAATTCGGTACTCTGGCTACCTTATATCCGGGGCGCATTGAGCTGGGGCTGGGCCGCGCACCCGGAACAGATCAAATGACCATGCGTGCTTTGCGTCGTGGCCGTCAGGAAACTGAAGATCAGTTCCCGCAGGATGTTTTAGAAATTCTGCAATACTTTAAAGATCCGATTCCAGGCCAACGCATTGTGGCAACTCCAGGCCAAAGCACACACGTACCTGTGTGGTTATTAGGTTCGAGCCTGTTTAGTGCACAACTGGCAGCAAAACTCGGTCTACCCTATTCTTTTGCTTCGCACTTTGCCCCACGTATGCTGGGCCAGGCCATTCAATTATATCGTGACAACTTTGAACCCTCTGAATATCTGGACCGCCCTTATGTGTCGATGGGTGTGCCCACCTGTGTAGCTGATACAGATGAAGAAGCTCATTATCTGGTCACCAGTGCTTATCAGCGAGTATTGGCGCTGATTCGTGGTCAAAGCCTGAAACTAAAAGCCCCTGTTAATTCGATGGAAGGCCTGTGGTCAGCCCCTGAAAAAATGTCCGTAGATAATTTCTTTGGTATGGCGCAAGTAGGTTCTAAAGCTACGGTAAAACAGGGCCTAGAATTACTCTTGGAAAAATATGAGGTTGATGAGTTTATTTTTACTTGTGATATTTATGATACAGACAAACGCCTGCATAACTTTGATTTGCTCATGCATATCAAGAATGGGCAATAAAACTCCTCAATTAGAAGTTGAAATATTCTGCTCATCCTCACGCGTGAGCAGAAGAACTGCTTGCATATCACCGATGCAAGTTTTTTCTTTTTAAAATAGCTTTTTACGCGATCTCTCTTTCTATGCTTTAGTAGAAATCAAATCTCTGTTTCTATAAATTAGATGACTGCCTAAGTTAAATTTTCTGCTTTTATTGTTCCACAATTTTGTTTATATCTATTCAAAATAAAACCAATTAATAAATAATTTCAAGGAACACAAATGTCCAGCAAGCAGGATACACACATCGGTATTTTTGAAAATCGGGCTGAGTGTTTTCAGCAATTTACGGGAGTTCAACTTGCTTCTTCCAAACTGGCTGAATTTGATTGTGCAGGAAAACACATTGCGATTATCGGAACCGATCAGTTTACGGTCAGTCAGCTTGACCGGCTCACTCAGCAAGCTCAATCCGTTAAAGTTTTCCAGATTAGTCCGCAATTTATCTTGCCTTGCTCTACCCGTAGCTTGCAGCGCATGTTTCACCATCCTTTAATCAGCAAAAATAGACGCCTGTTCAATAACCGGGTTAAAAGCATACTTTCACTGCGCTATCTGGAAAATCAAGTCGCCAATGTCTGGTTAAGACGTCAGTTAATGCCTAATCTGGCAACGCCGCCCAAAGTGTACTTAAAGTCCGATGATTATTATGTCGCGCTACAGCGTGAAAACTGCCAGCTCATTACTTGGCCAATCCTGAAAATTACAGGCAATGTTCTCTATTGTATTAATGGAGATCAGCATCAAGTCGAAGTTATTGTGCATACTTATTTACCAGAACATGATGCACAATAGTCATTTACATAAGCTTCGATGACTTTTAAGACCCTCTAAGCCACCTCAGCAATGAGAATTAAGCTGCTTAAGTAACCAGAATTAATAATGATTCAGCTCTTTTATTTCTCAATGTGATTGTAAACATTTTCTGTAATTATAATTCTCATATTTTATTTCTATAAATTTGGGAGATTTGTTTATTTTTATCTATAAATCAAGACCAAGCTAAGGCTTGGTCCTGGATACTTTTCAACCGATACGACGCTTGAGACCTGTCATCTGTAGCACACGGGTGGAAATCTCTTCAATCGACATTTCCGAGACATTCAGGTATTTAATGCCTTCTGAAATATAGATCCCTTCAATCGCACGCAGCTCCATCTGGCACTGACTAAAACTTGCATAACGGCTATTGGCTTTACGTTCGGTACGGATTGCCACCAGACGGTCTGCATCAATCATCAGGCCGAAAAGCTTGTTCTTATGCGGTCTGAGTACTGCTGGCAGGCGATTGTCATCCAGGTCTTCCTCAGTCAATGGATAGTTGGCCACACGAATTCCAAACTGTAAAGACAGATAAATGGAGGTGGGTGTCTTACCCGAACGTGACACACCAATCAGGATCAAATCAGCTTTATCATAATGGCGGGTACGTGCGCCATCATCATTATCGAGTGCAAAATGAACTGCATCAATACGAGCCTTATAAGATTCAGAATCTGTAACCGCATGAGTCTGACCGACTAAAGTCGTAGGAATCGTGCCTAACTCATCAGCCAATTTACTAATAAGCCCTTCAAATACATCAAGATTTACCGCATTTGCTGTATTAATAATATCGCGCACATAAGGATCAACCAAAGTATCAAATACCAGAGGTTTTTCACCGTCTATTTGAGCTCTTGCATTGATCTCTGCCACCACACTTGTAGCGGCTTCTTCAGAGCTAATGTAAGGGATAATATGAATGTCAAATTTTACATGGGGAAACTGCGCTAACAGCGAGTGGCCAAGCGTTTCAGCGGTGATGGCAGTACCATCTGAAATAAAGAAAACACTACGCTGAATTTGTTTACCTTCTGACATTAAAATTCTCCTCAAACATTTGTCTTAGTGCTATATAATCTTTATAGTAAACCGATCTTACATGACTGTCGCTTAGTAAAATCAAAAACCTAGACGATTTGCTATACTCTCATGCCAAGATAGTGATTAATACTGCAAAAGTGGAGTAACAACTTTGGAAGCGCGCGTAATTGGTCTTGAAAAATTAGGGAAGCACGACGTTGAGCTTGTTGGTGGGAAAAACTCATCACTAGGTGAAATGATCAGCCATTTATCAAAGGCTGGTGTATCAGTGCCAGGTGGTTTTGCAACAACTGCAAATGCCTATCGTGAGTTCCTCGAGCAGAGTGGCCTAAACGCTAAAATTAATGCAGAGCTTGCAGCACTGAATGTAGATGATGTAAATGCTCTGGCTGAAACTGGCGCAAAAATTCGCCAATGGATTGTGGATACTCCACTTACAGCGGAATTAGAAAAAGAAATTCGTACAGCTTTTGCAGAGCTTTCAAACGGCAACCCTGACATCGCGGTTGCCGTTCGTTCATCTGCGACCGCAGAAGATTTACCCGATGCATCTTTTGCAGGCCAGCAAGAAACCTTCTTGAACATTCGCGGCATTGACAACGTGCTGATCGCAATTAAAGAAGTGTTCGCCTCTTTGTACAACGACCGCGCAATTTCTTATCGTGTACACCAAAATTTTGCCCATGACGTGGTTGCCCTCTCTGCAGGTGTACAACGCATGGTTCGCTCTGAAACAGGTGCTGCCGGTGTAATGTTTACGCTGGATACAGAATCTGGTTTCCGTGATGCGGTATTTATCACTGCATCTTATGGCTTGGGTGAAATGGTAGTACAGGGTGCGGTTAACCCGGATGAATTCTATATCTCCAAGCCTCTTCTCAATGCTGGTCGACACGCGATTTTACGCCGCAACCTAGGTTCTAAACACCAAAAAATGATCTACGGTGAAGAAGGCGCTGCAGGTAAGTCTGTAGTTGTTGTGGATGTAGAAAAAGCAGATCGTCAACAGTTCGCACTGAATGATCAAGAACTTCAAGAACTTGCTAAACAAGCAATCATCATTGAAAATCACTATGGCTCACCAATGGATATTGAATGGGCGAAAGACGGTGATGACGGTAAAATTTACATTGTTCAAGCACGCCCTGAGACTGTAAAGAGCCGTGAAAACGTTGGTACAATGGAGCGCTACCTGTTAAAGCAACGCGGCACCGTGATTTGTGAAGGCCGTTCAATCGGTCAACGCATCGGTTCTGGTAAAGTCCGTATCGTGACCTCTATTAAAGAGATGGACAAAGTACAAGATGGTGACGTACTTGTATCTGACATGACTGACCCGGACTGGGAACCAGTTATGAAGCGTGCTGCTGCTATTGTGACGAATCGTGGTGGGCGTACCTGTCATGCGGCTATTATTGCTCGTGAACTTGGCGTTCCAGCGATTGTCGGCTGTGGTAATGCTACCGAAGTTCTGACAGATGGTCAGGAAGTGACGGTATCATGTGCAGAAGGTGATACTGGTTTCATTTATGAAGGCGCACTTGATTTCGAAATTCAAACCAACTCTATCGAATCAATGCCAAAACTGCCGTTCAAAATCATGATGAACGTCGGTAACCCGGATCGGGCATTTGACTTTGCACAAATTCCAAACGAAGGGATTGGCTTAGCTCGTCTGGAGTTCATCATCAACCGTATGATTGGTGTGCATCCTAAAGCGCTATTAAATATTGACAGCCTGCCACGTGAAACTCGTGCGGCAGTTATGGCACGTACTGCGGGCTATGCGTCTCCGATCGAGTTCTATGTAGAAAAACTGGTCGAAGGTATTTCTACCCTTGCTGCTGCATTTGCTGACAAGCCAGTAATTGTGCGTATGTCTGACTTCAAGTCAAACGAATATGCCAACTTGATCGGTGGTAAGTTATACGAACCAGAAGAAGAAAACCCTATGTTGGGCTTCCGTGGTGCCAGCCGTTATGTGTCTGACAACTTCCGTGACTGCTTCGAACTTGAATGCCGCGCACTGAAGAAAGTACGTGACGAAATGGGCTTAACCAACGTACAGATTATGATTCCATTCGTACGTACAGTTGCTGAAGCAAAACGTGTAATCGAACTTCTTGCCTTAAACGGTTTGAAACGTGGCGAAAATGGCCTGAAAGTTATTATGATGTGTGAATTGCCAACGAACGCATTATTAGCTGAACAATTCCTGGAGCACTTCGATGGCTTCTCAATCGGTTCAAATGACTTGACTCAGCTTACACTTGGTCTGGACCGTGATTCTGGTATCGTCTCTCACCTGTTTGATGAACGTGATCCAGCCGTTAAAGCGCTACTTTCGATGGCTATCCATGCTTGCCGTAAAGCAGGCAAATATGTAGGTATCTGTGGTCAAGGTCCTTCAGACCATCCAGATCTTGCACAATGGCTCATGGAACAAGGCATTGAATCTGTGTCTCTAAACCCGGACTCTGTACTAGATACCTGGTTCTTCCTGGCTGAAGAAAAAGCTCAAAAAGCATAACTAAATGCTGATAAAAAAGACCCGTTTCAGGGTCTTTTTTATGGCTTAAAGATAGTGGTAAATCAGTTTCCAGAAAAGCCTAGTCTATTGATTTTTAATTATTTTAATATAGGTCACTCTGTACACATTCTTAATTCAAGCACAAACAAATACCAACATTTAATTACCCTATAAATTGCCATAATTAATTAGCACTGAAATCCATATTCGAGTACTAAAATCACGAATCCTTGCTACACTAGTTTCACCCAGAGAGAATTTCAGTTATCAATATTCTTGAAAATACTGAATTTATCTCTATATCTAAACACAGGCGCTTCTATTTGTTTTAACATAAAACGCAAGAGAGTCTGATTTCAGTTCTTTTTTCAAATTTACATTTTGAGATTCAGTTTATATGCAGATTTACTTGGCACGAAATAATCAACAAGCTGGTCCTTATACCTTGGAACAACTCAATCAGATGCTTGCTGACCAGCAAGTGTTACTGACTGATCTGGCTTGGCATCAGGGTATGACAGAGTGGAAGGCTTTAGGTGAACTGACGCAAGGAAAATCAGTATATATGCCTGAGGGCTATATCCCCCCCGCGCCTGCACCTGCATCAACTGCCTATCAGCACACCACCTCAACCCCAGCCTCTTCTACTCAGACCCACGCTCAACATACAACCAATAAAAATGAGCTGGCCAGCATCCCGAGTCGTATTCTTGCCAAGATTGTTGATCTGTTATTATGGCTTCCTGCGACGTTCATTTTGACAGCTTTCTTTACACCGGCACAGGAAACTCAGTTTGCAACCCTGAATCAGGAGTTTATAAATGTCATGCTGGACAGCAATGCTGACCCTGCTCTGGCACAACAATTACAAACCCAAATGTTCGAAATGTTCTCACAGCAGGCCTGGATCGCCACCGCGCTTTACCTCATTATCATGCTGGCAATACAGGCTTTTCTGATTGCGAAATCAGGACAGAGTATCGGGAAAAAACTAACCAAAATTAAGATTGTAGATGCTGAAACTGGGGAGAAAACCAGTCTGCTACGTGCTTTTACAATTCGTAGTGTATGCTTTATTTTCTTGAATATCATGCTTATGCCAATCAGCACAATCATTGACTGGGCTTTTGGTCTGGGGGAAAAACGACAGACCCTGCATGATAAACTTGCTAAAACACAAGTCGTAAAACAATAACTTATCATTCTTTTAAATGGGATGGAGTGCATCCCATTTTCCCTCATTACGTTGAAATTAAAATAAAATTCCAACAATTATTCTTAAATCCCGACCAGCAAAATCAGTTTCTTTTACAGGGATTTAAAGCACCTTTATATATAGCTTAGTTTATCAATATCAGGCATAATGCCCCACAACGTAGCGGTGTGTTGTGACCAGAAGGATGTTTTTATAAAAAATCAGCCTTTTTAGTCATGCCACACTTTAATCGCTATCCCATATTAAATTAGGGAATGGGACTCTTCACCGAGGTTGTAAAATGAGACAAACAATTTTAGCTGTATTGTCTTTATCTGCGATGGCTGCACTCTTAACTGGGTGTGGTGGTGATTTAGTACTTCTGAACTCTAAAGGTCCAGTTGCTGAAGGTCAAAGTAACCTGATGATGACTGCGATCTACTTAATGCTGTTGGTGGTTATTCCATCTATCATTATGGCATTATGGTTCGGTTGGAAATATCGCGCATCGAATAAAGACGCAGACTATAAACCTACATGGGCACACTCTACTGCGATTGAAATTGTAGTATGGGGTATTCCTGTCATTATTATTGGTGTTTTAGCCTGGTTAACTTGGTGGGGTTCCCACAAGTATGACCCATACCGTCCAATTGAGGCGGATAAAGCACCACTAACTGTTCAAGTAATTGCAGAACAATTCAAATGGATTTTCATCTATCCTGAGCAAAATATTGCAACTGTTAACGAATTGCGTTTCCCTGAGAAAACTCCGGTAAGCCTTCGTTTAACCTCTAACTTCACGATGAACTCGTTCTTCATCCCGGCGTTAAGTGGTCAGATCTATGCAATGGCAGGTATGCAAACCCACTTGAATATCTTGGCTGATGAAACTAGCCCGGCTGAAGGCTACCGCGGTTTCTCTTCCAACTACTCAGGTTACGGCTTCTCACAAATGCATTTCCGTGCTCACTCTGTGACAGATGCTCAGTTTGCTGAATGGGTTTCTGCTGTTCAGTCAGGTAATGGTACTTCAGTCAATTCAAAAGCAGTTCAAAAGACTGTTCTAGATCAAGCTGAATTTGCAGCCTTACGTGATGGCAACCGTTCACAAAAACAAATTGATGCAATGGTTCGTAATGCAAGAACAGATCTAGAGAAAAAACTCGCTGCAACTGCTCAGGCAGAAGGTCCATATAAGACTCAGCCACATCCTGTGACTTATTATTCTTCTGTAGAGCCGGGCTTGTTTGAATCTGTGATTAATAACTATATGAGTAACTACCATGGTGCTGACCATTCAGCTCCGGCTGTAGAGGCTACAGCGACTGACGCTGTTGCTCATGATGAAGCTGCGGCTTCTGAAGCTCATGTAGCTGTTGAACATGCGACTGCTTCTCAAGGAGAATAAGAATGAGCTTCTTAGGTAAGTTAGGTCCAGATGCAATTCCTTACGATCCAATCGTATTGGTCACAGTTGCAATGATGATCTTGGGTGGTATCGCAGTTGTTGCTGGTATTACCTACTTCAAGAAATGGGGCTACTTGTGGAACGAATGGTTCACATCGGTAGACCATAAAAAAATTGGTATCATGTATATCCTCGTATCAGTGATCATGCTGGTGCGTGGTTTCGCCGATGCGATCATGATGCGTCTTCAGCAGTTCCTTGCAAAAGGTGGCGGCGAAGGCTACTTACACCCTGAACACTATGACCAGATCTTCACCGCACACGGTGTAATCATGATCTTCTTCGTAGCGATGGGTCTTGTTGTTGGTTTAATGAACATCTCTGTACCGCTTCAAATCGGTGCACGTGACGTTGCATTCCCATTATTGAACTCTTTAAGCTTCTGGCTATTCGCTGGTGCTGCGGGTCTGATGATGGTTTCACTTGCTCTAGGTGAATTCGCAGCAACAGGTTGGATGGCGTATCCACCACTGTCAGGTATTGAATATTCACCTGGCGTCGGTATGGATTACTATATCTGGGCACTGCAGATTTCTGGTCTAGGTACGCTTCTAACGGGTGTTAACTTCTTTGTTACCATCATTAAAATGCGTGCACCTGGCATGAAGCTGATGGAAATGCCGATCTTTACCTGGACTGCACTATGTACGTCTGTACTGATCATTGCCGCATTCCCGGTGTTAACTGCAACAATTGCAATGCTAACGCTTGACCGTTACTTCGGTTTCCATTTCTTTACGAACGACCTAGGCGGCAGCCCGATGTTGTACGTAAACCTGATTTGGACATGGGGTCATCCGGAAGTATATATTCTGATTTTACCTGCTTTTGGTATTTACTCAGAAGTTGTAGCAACATTCTGCCGCAAAACGCTATTTGGTTATAAATCGATGGTGTATGCAACAGTAGCAATCACCGTATTGTCATTCGTTGTATGGGTTCACCACTTCTTTACCATGGGTGCAGGTGCCAACGTTAACGCGTTCTTCGGTATCATGACCATGATTATTGCGATTCCTACAGGTGTGAAAATCTTCTCTTGGTTATTCACCATGTATAAGGGTCGTATTGTCTACACTACGCCAATGCTATGGACACTGGGCTTCCTGGTGACTTTCGGTATTGGTGGTATGACTGGTGTATTGATGGCAGTTCCACCAGCGGACTTCCTGGTACATAACTCTTTGTTCCTGATCGCTCACTTCCATAACGTAATTATTGGTGGTGTAGTATTTGCAATGTTCGCAGGTATCATTTTCTACTGGCCAAAAATGTTTGGCTGGAGACTGAATGAAACTTGGGGCAAACTGGCGTTCTGGTTCTGGTTCTTCGGTTTCTACTTTGCATTCATGCCGCTTTATATCCTTGGTTTCATGGGTATGACTCGTCGTCTGAATACATTTGACAACCCAGACTGGGATCCGTATGTAAACATTGCAATGTTCGGTTCTGTCCTAGTTGCATTTGGTATCGTATGTTTCATTATGCAAATCGTAGTTGGCTTCCTACAGCGTGACCAACGTCTAGATTTGACTGGCGATCCATGGGATGGTCGTACGCTTGAGTGGTCTACTTCTTCCCCTGCTCCGTTCTACAACTTTGCCTATCTTCCGAAGATCAATGGTATTGATACTTTCTGGACTGACAAAGAAAATGGTGTTGCTTATGCAAAACCAACGAAGTATGAAGACATCCACATGCCGACTAACCGTGCTGCTGGTTTCGTTATCGCTATGTTTATCACCGTAATGGGCTTTGCGTTAATCTGGCACATCTGGTGGTTAGTATTCGTTACTTTCATTGCTTCAATTATCAGCTTCATCGTTTCTTCTTTCACCAAGAAAGTGGATTACTATGTTCCGGCTGCTGAAGTAGAGCGTATTGAAAACGAACGCTATGCGATCCTTGATAAACACTTGAAGAAGGACTAAGACAATGGCTGAAGTACTTCATCATCAGAACCACGGACACGATGAGCATCATCACGATGATACTGACATCACAGTCTTTGGTTTCTGGACTTACTTGATGAGTGACCTTATCCTGTTTGGTACACTCTTCATTGCGTTCGCTGTTTTAAGTAGCCACATTCCAGTGGGTACGCCAAGTGCAAAAGATCTTTTTGGCGATTCTTTAGGTTTTGTATTAACTGAAACCTTTGCTCTCTTGATCTCTTCTGTAACTTTTGGTTTTGCGGTTCTTGCTGCATACAAAAAAGATGTTGCAAAAGTATTAACTTGGTTAGCAATTACCTGGGTATTCGGTGCAATTTTCATCGGCATGGAGCTATATGAGTTCAATCATTTAGTTCATGCAGGTCACGGTCCAAGCGCAAGTGCGTTCTTATCTGCGTTCTTTACTCTAGTTGGTACGCATGGTATTCACGTAACTTCTGGTCTGGTGTGGATGATCGTGTTAATGGTTCAAATCAAGAAATATGGTTTGACTCTGGCAAACACACGTCGTCTTGCTTGCCTAAGCTTGTTCTGGCACTTCCTTGACATCGTTTGGATCTGTGTATTCAGCGTAGTTTACTTGATGGGAGTTCTGTAATGAGTCACGATCATAACTCAGCTGGTGCAGCACACGGTAACACTAAGCAATATACAATCGGCTTTATCCTGTCTGTTATTCTGACTATCATTCCATTTGGTATGGTCATGGCAGGCGGTTTTGGTCGCGGTATCTTGATCACAGTCATTGCGATTACTGCAGTTGCCCAGATTCTTATACAGCTAATCTACTTCTTGCACATGAACTCTTCTTCAGAGCAGCGCTGGAACGTGATTGCATTCGTGTATACCATCTTAACCATCTCTATTCTTTTAGTGGGTTCTGTATGGATCATGAATTACCTACACTACAACATGATGATCTAAACTGGTTGTCATGCTGAAAAAGTATTTATTCCTGACGAAGCCAGGGATTCTCTTTGGTAACTTCGTTACCACTTTGGGTGGCTACTTTGTAGCCACTCAAGGTTCTGTAGATTTCCTTCTCTTGCTCCTTACTCTTCTGGGTACTACGCTTGTAGTTGCCTCAGGATGTGTGGTCAATAACGTTATTGATCAGGACATCGACCAGAAAATGCAGCGCACGCAAAACCGTGCTCTGGTGCAAAAAACTATTTCTGTTCCTGTAGCCTTGGCTTTTGCCCTGGTGCTAGGTGTGATTGGTTTTGGTATTTTATGGTTTTGGGTAAATGCATACGCTTTCCTATTCGCGGTCATTGGTTTTGTCGTATACGTTGGTTTTTACAGCTTATGGACAAAACGAACGACTATTCATCAAACTATTGTCGGCAGTATTTCCGGCGCATCTCCACCTGTCATTGGCTATACGGCTGTAGTCGGTCAGTTTGACATGGGTGCATTACTCATCTTTTTGGGTTATGCCTTCTGGCAAATGCCCCACTCTTGGGCAATTGCTATTTACCGCTTTGATGACTACAAAAATGCCAATATTCCAATTTTGCCTGTAGCTCGTTCGATTTATCGAACCAAGATTGAGTCATTTATTTATGTCGTATTATTTACACTGACAATGAATGCACTATTTATCTACGGCTATGCAAACTGGATTTATGTCATTATTCTCAATGCGCTTTGTATTTATTGGCTGTATTTAGGAGTAATTGGATTTAAGGCTGAAAATGACCAGCTCTGGGCAAAACGTTATTTTCTGTTTTCTGTCCTGCTGATTACCATTATCAGTATTTCATTCAGTTTTACCTCTACTCTACCTGCCAATCCAATCGTATTTTTTTAAAAAGATAGAGTTAGTCTCTATCTTTTTTTATTTCTCTTTATGGAATTTTTGCTAAAACAGAATATTCAAAATAAATAAAAATGTTCATTTCATATAGCAATTATAAAAAGCTCCATACTGTATTTAGCCGCTTTATTATTATTTTCTAGTCTTCATTCTGTCAGTTATTCGGCAAGGTATTGCACCACGACCATAAGAGCAAAAAATCCGGCTAGTCATCTGCTGTTATCATCTAAGCTGGAGTACACAAGACTATCAACAGGTGCCGAGTTTACTCAGTCAGTGGTAGCAGCGAGAAAATCAGGTATAAGGCTTACAGATTGATTTCGATAATAAAATCCCAAATCTATATGAGTGTGCTTTATTTTACACCAGCTGCGTCAGAAATTGCCTCGTCAATATCAGCTCAGTATTACCAATTTGTTGGACTGGAGCAATTTTCGGGGTGCCCCAAAGTTGGTCAATAATGATGAAATTTCTATTCAAACAGGGATACGCACCGCTGTAGATTATGAAACTTCTTTGCAATACACTCGCTAATTGGGCTTGGCTTTTAAGGTGGGCTTGGTACAACACGGAAGACTCAACCCTCACTTAAATTATCAGCAGTCTCCCCTATTGAAAGGCCATATCCTCTTGCTGCTCAGAACAAAACCAAGATTTTGATCATGCAATTTATACCAATCCTATTGTATTTTTTACCAAAACCCACTAAAATCCACGCTTCGCAAACACTGCGACACAACCCAGGTTGTGACTCCTTGCTTCAATTTATCTAAATTGGGGCTGTGTAAACCGTAAGGAGCTGACAATGCGTCACTACGAAATCGTACTATTGGTACATCCAGACCAAAGCGATCAAGTTGTGGGTATGGTAGAACGTTACCTAACCCACATCAAAGAAGCTGAAGGTCAAATCCACCGTCTTGAAGACTGGGGCCGTCGTCAATTGGCTTACCCAATCAACAAGATCCACAAAGCTCACTACATTCTAATGAATGTTGAGTGTGGTCAAACTACTCTTGATGAGCTTGAAGAATTATTCCGTTATAATGACGCAATCATTCGTAGCCTTATCATCCGTCGTGAAAACGCTATCACTGAAGAGTCTTTACTGGCTAAAAGTGCTGAAGAAAAACGTGCGCGTAAAGCTCAACGTGAAGAAGCACAACAAGCTCAAGACTCTGCTGAAGCATAAGGAGAACATAACATGGCACGTTTCTACCGTCGTCGCAAGTTCTGCCGCTTTACAGCTGAGAACGTTACATATATCGACTACAAAGATATCGACACTTTAAAACAGTACATCACTGAAAATGGCAAGATTGTTCCTAGCCGTATTACAGGTACTAAAGCTCGTTATCAACGTCAATTAGCGCTTGCTATCAAACAAGCTCGCTACTTGTCTTTGATCCCTTACACTGACAATCATAAGTGAGGTTGAGCTGTGGATATTATCTTATTACAACGCATTAAAAACCTTGGTAAATTAGGCGATAAAGTTTCAGTTAAAGCTGGTTACGGCCGTAACTTCCTTATCCCTCAAGGTAAAGCAGTTGCTGCTACTGAAGCAAATACTGCTGCTTTTGAAGCTCGTCGTGCTGAACTTGAGAAGCAAGAAGCTGATATTTTAGCTGCTGCTCAAGCACGTGCTGACCAATTGAACGAAGTGAACATCGTTATTACTGCTAAGTCAGGTGACGAAGGTAAACTATTCGGTTCAATCGGTACTCGTGACATCGCTGACGCGTTGACAAATGCTGGTCTTGAAGTTGACCGTGCTGAAGTTCGTCTTCCAAATGGCGCACTTCGCAACACTGGTGAATTCAACATCGCAATTCAATTGCACCATGATGTTGTTGCAGAAGTTCTAGTTACAATCGTAGCTGAGTAATTTCTCACCATAAAAAGGGCATGCGTGAGCATGCTCTTTTTTTATCTCTAAAAAATGTCAGTCCTCCCACTCGACTGTTTAAAATTCATTTTATTATTCGTGTTGATAAAAAATTAGGCTTCGCATTTGATGCCAGAGCGCGTATCATTTCATATCGTAGTGAATGAAAGCTATTCATCTCCGATAATATTTGACCATTGTTTTTAAAATCAGGGATTTATATGTCACAGGCGAATGCCAGCATCAAGGCAACTAGCGCTAAACCAGAAATTGTTACTGAAAATAGCAGTCTCAAGGAGTTTCGCACTCCACCTCACAATTTAGCGATTGAACAAGCTGTACTTGCTGCCCTGATGACTGTGGCTGAATCTTTTGAACAGGTTGGCGACGTACTGACCGAAAATGATTTCTATGCAACACGCCACAAATATATTTTCCGTGCAATTG
Source organism: Acinetobacter sp. S4400-12 (assembly GCF_024129495.1). Taxonomy (NCBI): domain Bacteria; kingdom Pseudomonadati; phylum Pseudomonadota; class Gammaproteobacteria; order Moraxellales; family Moraxellaceae; genus Acinetobacter; species Acinetobacter sp. S4400-12. Next base: position 23,793 of record NZ_JAMXYB010000023.1, read on the forward strand.
AACAGCTGTCCAAAGAAAACTCACCTTATGATGCTGTGCTGGTACATGACTGGCTGATCAAGCAAAACTTACTGGAAGCGGTTGGCGGTGAAGAATATCTGATGCAATTGATGGCAGATTCTCCTTCAAGTTTCTATAACCTGGAAACTTATGCAGGTAAAATTAAGGAGTTCTCTACCCTTCGTAGCATGATCAAGGTCAGTTCTGAAATTTTGCAGAACGCCTATGACACCAAAGGTCGTCCAGTCAGTGAAATTCTGGATCTGGCCGAAACCAATATTTTCTCGATTGCCGAACAGCATAATAATAATGCCAAGGCGCAAGGCCCAAAAGCCATTAACACCGTCGTTGCCGATGTATTTGACAAGCTGAACGAACTGTCACAAATGGAAGGCAGTATTACTGGTCTGACTACAGGCTTTGTAGAACTGGATAATAAAACTTCCGGGATGCAGGCCGGTGATTTAATTATTGTTGCAGCGCGTCCATCTATGGGTAAAACCACTTTTGCCATGAATCTGGTCGAAAGCGTCCTGTTTAATAATAATTTGCCAGCTCTGGTGTATTCAATGGAGATGCCCGCTGACTCCATTGCCATGCGTATGATTTCTTCTTTTGGCCGTGTGCATCAGGGACATTTACGTGCCGGTAAAATGGATAGTGATGAATGGTCCAAAGTAACCAGTACGATTGTACATTTACAGGAAAAGCATCTCTATATTGATGATTCATCTGCCCTGCCACCGACAGAAGTTCGTGCGCGTGCGCGCCGTATTGCCAAAATGCATGGCGGTAAACTGGGCTGCATCATGGTCGACTATTTACAGCTGATGAAAGTTCCGGGTATGGGGGATAACCGTGTCGGTGAGATTTCAGAAATTTCTCGCAGCCTGAAGGCACTGGCCAAAGAAATGCAGTGTCCGGTCATTGCCTTGTCCCAGCTCAACCGTTCTCTGGAGAACCGGCCAAATAAACGTCCGGTGATGTCGGATCTGCGTGAATCTGGTGCGATCGAGCAGGATGCCGACTTGATTATGTTTATTTACCGTGATGAGGTTTATAACAAGGAATCCAAAGAAGCCGGGACTGCCGAAATTATTATTGGTAAACAGCGTAATGGTCCAATTGGCACCGTTCGTCTGGCCTTTGAAGGTCAATATACCCGTTTTAGTAATCTGTCTCCTGAGTTTTATGCTCAGTATGAGGATGATGAGTAATCATTCTCACATTTCCACCGTCCCTTAAGGAGTAATTTAGGGTGCGTCAAGCTACAGTTTATATTGACAGTTCTGCCCTGCAATATAATTTAAACCGTGTCAAACAACTTGCCCCAAACGCTAAAATCGTCAGCATGGTCAAAGCCAATGCTTATGGACATGGAGTTAAAGACTGCTTAGCAGCCTTAAAAGAGAGTGATGCCTTCGGGGTCGCCTGTCTGCAAGAAGCTCTGGAAATCCGCCAACTCGGATATCAGCAGCCCATCACCCTGATTGAAGGGGTTTTTTCAGTTGATGAAATGCCAGTGGTCATTGAACAAAATATTGAAATTGTTGTGCATCACCCGCAACAGCTAGACTGGCTACTGGCCTATAAAGAGGCCTATAACGCTAAAAAACTGAAAGTCTGGGTTAAACTGAATAGTGGCATGAACCGTCTTGGTTTTAAACTTGAGCACATTAAAGATGTTATTCATCAGCTCAAAGCCGAAGGCTTTAATTGCGTCCTGGCGATGCATTTTGCCAATGCCGATGCTGATCATCCTTTAAATGATGAACAGATTCGCCAGTTCCTTGAAGTCAAAAATGACTGTGCGCCGCTCATGGGCTCCTGCTGTAACTCGGCAGCAATTTATAAGTATCCTGAATTACATTTTGATTTTGTTCGTCCCGGGATTATGCTTTACGGCGCCTCCCCCTTTGCAGATAAAACAATCCATGATCTGGACTTAAAACCTGTCATGACATTTACCGCAGAAATTATCGCGCTGAATTCAATTAAAGCAGGAGAGTCTGTGGGATATGGTTCAACCCTTACCGCTGATCAAGATATGGATTTAGCCATTGTTTCAATTGGCTATGGGGACGGCTATCCACGTGCTTTCCCTCAACAAAACTATGTTGCGATTAATGGCCAGACTACCCGTGTGATTGGTCGCGTAGCTATGGATATGATTGCAATTGAGGTCACGGGCTTAAATGTAGACTTAGGCACCGAGGTTGAGCTTTGGGGGCAAACCCGTTTGGTGGATGATGTGGCTGAAGCCAATGGCACCATTGGTTATGAGCTGCTTTGCCGTCTGACCAACCGCCCACGACGTAAAGTGCTGTAAACATAAATTTTATCAGCAATACAAAGCCCGACCTTGAGTTGGGCTTTGTATTGTCCGAGATCATTCTATTACTTATTAAAGAAAATACTCACTTGAAGGCGTCGGTAATTCTGCCAGACCCTTTTTTAAAGTTTCCGACCATTGACGGCTAATATCAGTAAAATACTTATCATCTTCTGCAATCCGCTTACCCTTCGGCATCATCAGACTATTTTTTTTATACACCAGCACATCCAGTGGCATTCCCACAGATACATTAGAACGTAAAGTTGAGGCAAAGGAGATGAGAGAACAACGCAGCGCCTCATCTAATGGCATATCATAGGTCAAAGCGCGGTCCAGAATCGGTTTACCGTATTTACTTTCTCCAATCTGGAAATATGGCGTATCCGTTGTCGAGCAAATAAAATTACCTTGCGGATAAATATGGTAAAGCTGCATTTCCTGATCTTTAATCTGTCCGCCCACCAGCAAATTACAATAATAGGTACTTTGCTCCTGCACATCCTCAGTAACATTGGCGATGACTTTTTTCAGTATACTGCCAATCAGCTCTGCCACATCAAACATGGTATGCAAACTGAGTATATTCGGCTCCTGTTTCAGCTCCAGATGGTTTTTAATGTGACCAATCACCGCCTGGCTTGTCGCCAGGTTTCCCGAGGCTTGAACCACAATCAGACGCTCTCCATCCACCCCGAAAGTATATAGTTTACGAAATACTGAAATATGATCCACACCCGCATTGGTTCGAGTGTCACTAATAAAAACCATTCCCTGTTCTAAACGTAGCGCACAACAATAGGTCATTATTTGACTCCTGTTAACAGCCTAATATCTGGAAGATAGAATACATAGATTCCTCTCCTCCTTTTCCCTTACCCTGCGTGCGGGTTACATCCCGATCATCCCAACCAGCGGCAATATACACCTCGGTACTTGCCCTACACAGCTGATGACTAATATCAAAACAATACTACTTTTTCTTAATTTATACTTCTGCCCAAGCATGACTTACCAAATGATGGGCCTCAAAAATATCGCATAGCACACCTATTTCGACTTAAACAAGATACATGCAGAAATGGTAGCTTCAAAACCAATAGCATATCGCCTGTAATAAGTCGGTTCACCTTCAATTAGAGATCAGCCTCGAATAACTGATGAATATGATCACTGAACTGATAAAACTGGATGGAACTCGGTGTACGGCGTAATTGCTGCCAGTATTCTTCCAAATCTTCCCATCCCATCTCAACTAAAGTTTCAACAAGATAATCAATTTTAGTTAAGGTCTTTTGAGTGTCTATGGCTAAACGTAGCTGTTGATCCAGTTGATCTAAAGACTGGCCCAAGCTGAAAAATAAAAAGATATCCGGGGATTCTGCCTCCAAGACATCTTCGCAATCATGAACAACATCACAGATATAAGCAGCATTTTCATGAGTAGTTTTAATCAGCCTGCTCAGTTCTGAATAGGCGCTGGCTGATAAAACTCCCCGTAACTTCTGAATCTTCTCCTGAGCTTGCTTAAAATAGTACCTGAAAGAAGCGGGTTGCTTCGCATCCAGGATTAACTCATTTAACGAACTGGCATCAAAAGCCGGTAGGCAAAAGGCATGAGCATAATTAAGTGCCGCCTCATCATCCAGAAATGGAAAATGCGAACATAAAAACTGGGTTCGAGATAAATATCGACCTAACCAAAAAATATGCTGCGCATTGGTATTCAACAAGACCATGACGTTTTCCTTCGTTGGCTGTGAATGCAGATTGTCAACTACTCCCGTATTTTTTTCCTTACCCTTAGGATAAACTACCACCAGAGATCGCTTATCGCGTTAAACTGCTCGATACTATTTCAGCGCACTAAACTGAACTTAAAAAATGTAAATCAATAAGGTGCTCTAAAATATTGATATTGAATTATTTTATTTAGAACTAATTTCAAAGTAGGCTGCACACTATAAAGATACAGGCTAACCAAGATTCTTATTCCAAATATTTTAAATATTTCAATTGACTGCTTAGAAGCCAGTCGCCCGACCAGTATTCAGTGACCCAAACCTTAAGCTGCTCTCACGATCCACTAAGCTCCACAAGACGAAATATATTTCACATATTTTGCCTGAGGACTTTGGTAGCTCAGAACATTTTGACAAGTACTGTCTCATCCAAATAAGATCCGATTATGCTATCGATATAGGGAAGGTTGATTTATCATTTACTGCCCCTGCTCTTGATGCATGGGCAATTACAATATGATGCTATAAACAGATTACCATTAAATTGGGAGTACCTTAGTTCCTCTCTGCTTTAAAGTAAAAAATCAAGATACACCATCGATACATTTATAAATAACATTAACTAGATGATAGCCACCTATGGTTTTTACATAAACCTTCATGCTTCCCACAAAAAGGTTACGCGATGTTACCAAGAGCCTATCTATTACTCTTGCCAGAAAAACAGTTCATAATATGCGCTGTTATAGTAACCGATATTAAGACCACCACCAAAGACCGGTCAGTATCAGCTCTTTCAATCAGAATCCCTTTTAATAATTTTGATTATTTCCGTGCTAAAAACATGAAACTGTTCAAATAATTTAGGCTTTAATTTTTGACTTATCTTCAGGTATTTTATCATTTCGACAACTTCGAAAGATGTTCTTAAATTATCTTCGAGCATGACTCATTCGGCCGTGGAATCACAGATCACATTAATCCTGCGAATCTGGCTATATTTTATGGATAACTTTTTAAAGGCAACTGCTGGTATAAAAGTTGCGAAGGGCGGAGCTTAATTACTTTGATAATTACAGGGTCTGAATTAATTTCGTCTCTAACCTGAGTTTTTGTATTATAGAACCTTTGTTGCGCAGAATGACTTGCGAAAAAAATGCGGATTTCATATTGTGTTACTCTCTTGATCTACACTTGTCCTATTGATAGCCAGTAAAATATATTATGTCAGCACAAGAAAAAGAAACCTCGAATAGCCTTTATCGCCAATGGCAAATCTTGTCGCGTCTTTCTACCGGTAAATGGATGGGAACACGTGAATTACAGGAAATCCTGAACCGTGAAGGCATTGAAATCAGCTTGCGGACCATTCAGCGTGATTTAAACCAGATTGCCCAGCGCTTTCCGATTGAAAGCAGTAAAACGACACCCCAAGGCTGGCGCTGGCGTTCAGATGCTCCTATTCAAAGCTTGCCTCATATGACCAGCTCGCAGGCTGTAACCTTTATGATGGTAGAAGAACACCTGAAGCATTTGCTACCGCCCAGCCTGATTGATGAAATGAATCCCTGGTTTGATCTGGCGCGACGTAGTCTTTCTTCGCAAAATAATGTCCGGCAATGGATCAACCGGGTCCGGATTGTACCGGCCACCCAACCACTGATTCCGCCTTTTGTCGATAAGGTCGCCCAGCAAGCCATTTATGAAGCTTTATTACAGGACAAGCAACTGGAATGTATCTATCAGGGCCGTGGTCTTCAAAGTGAGGAAAAAACCTATATTCTGAATCCACTGGCTTTGGTACAAAAAGGTTCAATTATTTATCTGGTCTGTACCCGTCATGATAAGTCCGATATTCAAACCTTTGCCCTGCACCGCTTTAAATCCGCAATTGTGCTAAATTCCCGTGCTTTGCATCCTGTAAATTTTGATATTGATGATTATATTGAATCAGGGGCACTGGGCTTTCGCGTCGACTTCAACCATCCAACTGAAAATGTCACCCTGAAATTGACCATGGATGAGGTAGATGCCCACTATTTTGAAGAAAGCCAGCTCAGCAAAGACCAAAAAATTGAAAAGCTGGAAAATGGCATGTTCCTGATCAGTGCGACTGTCCCCTTTACTTCGCAACTGACCTGGTGGTTACGCAGCTTTGGAAAAAAAATCAAACAGATAGAGCCTACCACTGTAGCGAATGCAGTTTATCAGCTTGATAGTCAGGATTCTCAATAGAATATCCACTCAACTTTAAAAATCCCATAGTATAAAAAGTCCCCTATTGGGGACTATATTTTTTGATTATCTGGGTTTGATCAATCGGCCAGCAAACCCATCTATTGTCTTTGTCTGCTTTATCAATAATCCATGAGAAGAGAGGAAGCTGCCGTCAAACGGTTCCAGTATGACGATCGTACTCAATTATGCATTCACCTTGCTGAGTTTATGCCTGTATACAACTTTGGCCGCAGACTCAAAAACAATCCAAGCAGCTGAGTCCCTACGGGTCCCTCTGCAAACCACGGACAGATGAACCTGAAGTTTTGAATTTGTTCCATTGCAGGAAATGCCGGCACTAAACACCTAGCATGACTTATAGACAGGTCAGTTCTGCATCATTCAAATGAATGGATTTTTGAGGTGTCATTTTCATCTTTAATATTGCCATGTACTATGTATAACCATAGTTCATTCTTTGAGAGTAATATCAAAAATACATAAATTTTATAGAGTTTTTCCCTTAGAATAATTTCTGCAAAATTTCTCGCTATTATCTATCCAGCTTTTCCTTGATTCAGGGCTATTACAATAAGCCTATAAAATTAAACAACAATTCTCTGCTTGTATCTCAGCCCTTGGTTTGTACATGATAAAGCCTATGTAGACTCAGGGAAATAAAATCACAATGGCTAACCCCGCTCAATTAATACGCCACAAACTATTGAATACTTTTTTTTCACGCCACTCGATCTGGTTTGCGTGCATTATTATTGCCGTGATTTTTACCACGTTTCATATTGGTTATGAGCCGCATTATATTAATTATTTTATGCCACAAACCCTCGTGAATACCTTATGGATTGTGACTATTCTACTGAGTTTACTTGGGCTATATGATGTCCTGCAAACCAAACATTCCATTCTTAAAAACTACCCAATCATGGGGCATTTCCGCTTTATTTTTGAGGAATTCCGCCCCGAAATTCGTCAGTATTTTATTGAAGCAGACCGTGATGCGTTGCCTTTTTCACGTATGCAGCGCAGTCTGGTCTATCAGCGAGCTAAAAATGAAAATGCTGACAAGCCTTTTGGCTCAATCCTGAATGTGTATGAAGATAATTACAGGTTTGTGACCCATTCTATGACCCCATGCCAGATTGCAGATCCACAAACCTTCCGTATCCTGATTGGGAATGAACAATGTAGTCAGCCCTACTCTGCTTCTATTTTTAATATCTCGGCCATGAGTTTCGGCAGCCTGAGTGCCAATGCTGTTCGCGCTCTTAACCTGGGTGCTAAAAAAGGTGACTTTTATCATGATACTGGTGAGGGCAGCATTAGTCCCTATCATCTGGAACATGGTGGGGACCTGGTCTGGGAACTCGGTAGCGGCTATTTTGGCTGCCGTACGCTAAGTGGTCAGTTTGATCCTGAACGCTTTGCAGCCCAAGCTCAACTACCTCAAGTAAAAATGATTGAAATCAAGCTCTCACAAGGTGCCAAGCCGGGCCATGGCGGTATTCTGCCAAAGAGCAAGATTTCCGAAGAAATTGCCCAAATTCGTGGCATCAGTCGTGAGCATGACTGTATTTCCCCTTCTAACCACCCGGCCTTTTCCACCCCTATTGAAATGATGCATTTCATTCGGCAATTACGTGAACTTTCTAAAGGCAAGCCTGTCGGCCTCAAGCTTTGTCTGGGACAACCCTGGCAGTTTATGAGTATGGTCAAAGCCATGCTGCATACCCAGATTTACCCGGATTTTATTGTGGTAGATGGCTCTGAAGGCGGGACTGGCGCGGCCCCCATTGAACTAGTGGACTACGTAGGCGCTCCTCTACGTGAAGGTTTGCTTTTTGTACACAATACGCTGGTAGGTGCAGGGATCCGGGATAAAATCAAGATTGGTGCCAGTGGTAAAATTATTAGTGCCTTTGACATCGCCAGTACTCTGGCAATGGGTGCTGACTGGGTCAATTCAGCGCGAGGCTTCATGTTCGCCGTAGGCTGTATTCAGGCACAAAGCTGTCATACCAACCAATGTCCAGTCGGCGTAACCACTCAGGATCACAACCGCCAGAAGGCTTTGCATGTCCCGACCAAAGCTGAACGGGCATTTCATTTTCATAAAAACACCCTGCATGCTCTGGCAGAACTGATTGCCTCTGCAGGTTTAGAACATCCTTCAGCCATTAAGCCGCATCATCTGGCACAGCGGATTAGCAATCATGAAATCAAGAATTTTGCGCAGATTCATTTCTGGTTAAAAGAAGGCGAATTACTGTCTTGTGAAAACAAGGATGAGGAGAATTTTTACTTCCGGATGTGGAATATGGCTGAACTGGAACGCTTTTGATTTTACAGGTCTCAGATTCCTACTCAATTAAAGAGGCGTTATTCAACGCCTCTTTTAGATTTTGGATGCTGCTTAATAATAAGTTTTGCTGCCATGCGCATGCAGGAAAGCCGGAATAAGACCTGTTAAGGCTGCCCGTATATCCGCACGCTCATTAATCAGCTGATGCGAACCTTCTTCTAGCATCAATAGAGTCTGCAAACGGAACTTACGCCGGATAAACTCGATATTATAACGCCAGTCCACTGTCTGATCCTGCGCACCCTGCGCTAGCCAGACCGGAATACGGCAAGCTGGACGCTCTTCCATTTCCAGCATCCAGCGCGACATGGCCAGAATCCAGTCCATCCCCATCATACGGGGCTGCAAAGGATCTTTTAAACGGATAAAACGCAGGAATTCCGGATTATGATTATTCCGTCTAAAATGCCGTGGCACTTCACGCTTAATCCGACTAATAATTCCCAGTCCAAGCGGATTATGCCACCAGGCTGTCTTGGCTGGACGAATCAGTGGAGAGAGCAGCAGCACACGATCCACAAAAGGATTCTCGCGGCGTTCTGCAAATTCCAATAAGTGATGCATCCAGATCGCGCCACCGGTACTTTGTCCAATACCAACCCAAGGCTTCGGTAATTGCGTTGCATGTTTGACATAATGATACACGGCATGCAAGACCTGCTGATAATGGTCAAAATTCTGAATGCTGGCCGGTGAACCATCGCTCAGCCCATGCCCCGGCAAATCATAGGTCAGTACGCTAAACCCCTGTTCCAGCAGTTCCCGTACAATCGGCTGATAGATTCCGCTATGTTCCAAATAGCCATGTAATAAAAAAGCCGTACCCTGTATCTTGTCAAAACGGGTATTTTCCAGATGAGGCTCAAAGACCTGAACATGCAGCCTGAACAGTGGCATTTCGATATAGCCCTGCCAGTGTTTACAATCCAGTGAATCAAAGCCATATAACTTGCGATAGGACTGCAAATCAGGTGATACCTGCTCGTCTAGCCGGTTTAAATTCAGCGATTCTAATAATTGCGGCGTAATGTCCCGGCTCGGTACAGGCAGGTCAAGCTGTTTCAGGATTGCAGGATTTAAAAATGGAATATCAGACATTATGGTACCTCCCGACAGTCACTGGATCCGAACCACACATCGCGTATGGTGGCCAACAGTTCATAATTGGCCCGGCGACTATGATCATAGTTTTGTGTACTTGGACGCCATCTGGTTAATGACGTCGGCATTGGTGCTTCTACCGGAATGGTCTGAATTCCGTTTAATGCAAATAAACGGCGGGTACGCGGCATATGATAACGGTCTGTAATCAGTATCACTGTCGGTGCTCCACCTTTTTTTTGTAATAATAACGAGCTAAAGCGACTGTTCTCACAAGTATTCATACTGCGATCTTCAAGCAGTTTGGCATCGACATCATATTGTTGTAGCCAGCGTTGCATATAAGGTGCTTCAACGCCACTTAATACAATCGGCAACTGAAAGCGTTTTTCAACTTCTAGGGTTGTTTCCAAACGCAGTCGAGTATAATTATTAACCACTATATCTTTGCCATTTTCGTCCAGCGTCAAACCACCACCCACCACTACAATTGCATAAGGTTTGGCGTTATTAAGTGGCTTTTGTTGCTGATCTTGTAACAATGCCAGCTCCTGCTGGATGGCTTTCTCGTCCACCAGTTCTGCTGCGCTGGCTTCTTCCTGCTCCAAAGAATGAGTAGTCAAAAACTCGATATACTGCTCTATACGCTCTTTATTTTCATTGCTGTCCCATTCCAGTAACTGGCGGACATTTTCGGTGGGATCACTAATTTCCACAGCGACGGCCTGAGTGGGCAATAACGGCACTTGCGGCGGAGGAGTTTGCTCAGCTTTTTCTTCCTGCTGTTGACGTTGGTAGTCTTCGATTAGCTGCTGCAACGCTTTATAACGGGCCTGAATCAGCACTAGGTTAGCTGAGTTATTTTGCTGAATATCCTGCTCGATTACCTGTAAATAAGCCTGACGGGCAATCCATAAATCAGAGCCTGGCTCCAGTGTTTCATGCTCACTCAGAGCAGCCATTTTTTGGCTTTGTGCCGCAACTTCATTCACTTCCAGAGATACAAACTGATTGAGTCCCTTAACCACCAGATGCGAATAAAAAGGCGAATAGAATAACACCAGCAAACAGCCGAACAGCACAAACAATCCCGTGATTAGCTGTACCAGACGGACCATCCAAAAGGTGTTTTTCATTTAATTATTCATCCTTGATGAGAACGGATTAAGCCATTTATATCAAATAATACCGGCTCCGGCTCTAGCATGATCCTAAATTGTGCCCAGACTGCCTGTTGTACCGCATGATATGTATATTGCACATCTTTCAGCGATGCCTGACCATAATTCACCAGTACCAGTGCCTGTTTATGAAACATCCCTACCGGCCCCAGCTGTTTACCTTTCCAGCCCGCCTGATCAATCAGCCAGCCTGCCGCTATTTTAACCCGATCATTAGGCTGCGGATAATGGGGTAAATGCGGGAAATTTGCTGCAATTTGGTCAAAATCTGTCTGATCCACCACCGGATTTTTAAAGAAACTTCCCACATTAGGATAGTCTTTAGGATCAGGCAATTTGCTTTGGCGGATGGCAATCACCTGCTGTTGCAGATTTTCTGCAGTGAGATGATCACCTACCGCAGTCTTCAGATCTCCATAATTCAGTTTCAGATCTTCATGTTTGAGTAATTTAAACGTGACGTGCGTAATGACATAACGAGTCGGGTCATCTTTGAAAATACTATGCCGATAGGCAAACTGGCAATCTGCCGCAGCAATTGACCCAAACTGCTTGGTCTGGCGATCATATACCTGTACCGAGTCGATAAACTCGCCGACCTCAACCCCATAAGCGCCAATATTCTGTACCGGAGAGGCACCGACACGTCCGGGAATCAGCGCCAGATTCTGTAACCCATACAGCTGCTGTGCAGTGGTCCAGAGCACAAAATCATGCCACACTTCACCTGCGCCAACTTGTAGAAATTGATGGTGCTCATCTGCATGCAGCAGTTCAATTCCGCGGATATTCATATGCAATACCAGCGCATGGATGCGTTCAGGTAAGAGCATATTACTGCCGCCTGACAGAATTAAACTATTCAGCTGCTGCTGTGCTGCAAAATCCAGTGCAACAGTCAGATCATCCGTCGACTGAATTTCCGTATAATAAGAAGCCACCGCGTCAAGATTCAGGGTATTGAAGGATTTAAGCTGAACTTCAGTTTGAATCTGCATAACTTAAACCTGGCTGCTTTGATGCTGTTGAAAAATCTCGACCCAAGCTTTGCTGCTGGACTCACATTGATCCAGCACACGCTCAAAGCCCTCAGCACCTCCATAATAAGGATCGGGTAAGGCCTGCTGTGGATAGTCCTGATCATGCTCGCTCATCAAGGCAGTACGGGCACGTAAAGCACCGAATTGGGCTTCCGCCTTGGCTTGCAAGTCTTGAATATTAGACAGGTTTTCCAAATCCATAGCCAGAATCAGGTCATGCTCAAGAAAGTCCTGAATAGTCAGCTGACGTGCCCGTAAGCTAGATAAGTCATAGCCACGCTTTAAAGCATGTTGCTGACTGCGCAAATCGGGTGCCTTGCCCGGATGATAATTACTGGTGCCAGCTGAATCGACCACAATGTTGAGTTTCCTTGCATCACAATAATGTCTGAGTACCACTTCTGCCGTGGGAGAGCGACAAATATTTCCCAAACAGACACATAACACCTTATATGGCGTTCTGGATGACATAAACAACCTCAAAGTTAATCAATTCCTGGATTCTTATGTTAAGTTATTTACTGCATGAATCCTATATCACCCCCCTAGAATAATCTCGTATTTAGCATAAAAAGAAAGGATAAGCCCATGGATCGTTTTCAGTTTCAAACCGTACCCAATATTATTGCCGGACTTGGCGCGATTCAGGAATTGTCCCAGATTCTTAAAAAAGGCCGTTATGAACGGCTGTTGCTGGTCACTGATCCCGGCATGTTTCAACATAAACTCCATCTTCCTATTCTAGATATTGTTGAAGATGCTGGACTGGACTATGCCATTTATGCTCAGGTTCAGGCTGATCCGGCCGATACTCTAATTCTTGAGGCAGCCGCTTTTTCCAAGCAGGAAAATATTGATGTGGTGCTCGGTTTTGGTGGCGGCAGCTCCATGGATGTCGCCAAACTGATTGCGATCTTGAGTCACCCGACGCAGCATCAAAGCCTGTCCGACCTGTATGGGGTTGATCAGGCCACTGGCCCACGTCTGCCGCTTATTCTGGTGCCTACTACGGCAGGGACTGGCTCTGAAGTCACGCCTATTTCCATTGTAACAACCGGAGAAACCACTAAAAGTGGGATTGTGGCCCCTATTCTCTATGCTGATACGGCAATTTTAGATGCCAGTTTTACCCAGAGCCTGCCGGCACATATCACAGCAGCGACCGGCATTGATGCCATGGTGCATGCAATTGAAGCTTATACCTCAAAGCTCAAGAAAAATTTTTATACAGATATACTGGCCAAGCATGCCCTGACACTTTTGAACCAGAATCTGCCTCTGGTACTCAAAGATGGCAGTAATCTGGAAGCACGACAGAATATGCTGGTCGGTTCAATGCTGGCCGGGCAGGCTTTTGCCAATGCACCTGTCGGTGCCGTACATGCGCTGGCCTACCCTTTAGGTGGACATTTCCATATTTCTCATGGGCATAGTAATGCGTTGGTACTGACTGAAGTTCTGAAATTCAATATACCGGCTGCCAAACAGCGCTATGCCGAGCTTATGACTTGGCTGGAACCACAAAGCAAGGGCTGTCATGATGGGCTGGCGGATCTGTTTATTGACCATTTTAATAATCACTTAACCAAAAGCGGACTCACTTTAAAACTCAGACAACTGGATATTCCTGAGCATATGCTGATAGTTATGGCAGAGGATGCCATGAAACAAGGACGTCTGTTGCAGAACAATCCACGAGAGCTGAGCGTAGAGGATGCTTACCAGATTTATCAGGCAATTTATTAGTTTTTATCTAAAAAAAATAGACCATATTTTCCGACCTAATCGCTTGAATCTTAAACTTTATGAAATTAACTATTAAACAGCGCGCGCAATATTCTTTTTTTCTGCCTATTCAGACCCGCTGGGCCGATAATGACTTGTATGGACATGTCAATAATGTCACCTATTACAGCTATTTTGACACGGCAGCGAATACACTGCTCATTCAAAAAACAGGTTTCGACCCGAAATCTTCTGCTTTTATCGGACTGGTGGTTAGCTCCAACTGTCAGTTTAATCAAGAATTGTCTTATCCCGAGATCATTGAGGTGGCTGTGGCAATTGAAAAAATAGGACAATCTTCCCTATGTTATGATCTGGCAATTTTTAAGCAAGGTTCAGACAGCGCAGCAGCTCAGGGCAGTTTTATTCATGTATTTGTAGACCGTCAGACACGAAAAAGCATCCCGATTTCTAAAGAAATGCGGGATGCTTTAGCAGAATATGCTTCGCCTTAAGATATGTTCTATTTCAGCTGAATATTTTGCAGTTCGCCATCAAACTGCCGAATCAGGTCACGCACTGCCGGCTCGGCATAGAGTAGCTCTTTAGCACGTTTAAAAGCTCGTGCTTTACGTTCATGTTGCATGACATATGGCGTAAGTTGCTCGACATCTTCAAATTTGACCGTAAAGAAAGTCTGTGGCCATTTCTCCTTCAGCGCTTCTTCCAGAATGTGCTGCAACTGGCTAAACAACTGCTGATATTGTTCAGGCAGATGAAATACCGATGCTGCATTAATCTGGCCACTCATAATACCGTATTGTGCCAACTCCTGTACCGCTGGAGAAAGCTGGCTATTTCTAAACCAGTATTCCCATTTCTCCACCGTCCACTCACCTTCCAGCACCTGTTCAGGTGTTTTTAGAATATCCTGAGGCATTAAATCTGCAGAATTATTCTGCTCAGTTTTTGCAAGCTGTGCCCTTGGCTGAGATTCTAATGTAATAGCTGTTTCATTCAGCTGCTGCTCGGCCACCACCTCTTCGCATGCTGCTTCAAGTACAAGGTTTTGCCCGGTCTTTTCATGATGAATGGAAGCTGCCTCAGCCGGCAAATATTCCGCCAAAAGAAAATCATCACTACTGTCGGTACTTTCTTCAACGGTCTCTGTCGCGACAATGTCTTCAAATCCAAACAGCGCATCGCCACTTTCCGGATCAAATAGTATAGAGGCAGATTCAGTATCGGCCCTAACGACCTCACTGACAGGCAGAACGGTTGCATCTGGAGTTTGACTGAATGCAGGAGTACCAGATTCAGTCTCTGCTACTTCATCTTCCAGAAAATCATCCGAAGATGGTTCAGATGATGATAGCGTTTCAGCCTTATCTGTATCTTCTAATGAAAACCCATCAAAGGCAGGGGCTGCCTCTACAGCTTCCGTCTGACTGTTTTTTAGGGGCGGTTGCAAACGGGTCGAGGGCGTCTCCTCTGCTGGAGCTGGCGTAGCCTGAGTGACCGGAATTTCATGAGGCTGGATTGGACGGAAAGCCAGTAAACGCAATACTGTCATTTCAAAGCCCTGCTCCTGAGTGACGGCCAGCTGTAAATCGGCTCGTCCTTTACAGGCAATCTGATAGTAAAGCTGTAGGTCCTGTGGAGAAATCAGCGCAGATAGCTGCATGATTTTTTTATTGATTTCAGCACTATATTTCAGGCTTAAATCTGGCAGATACTGGAGTAATGCCAGTTCATGCAAGGTCGAAATCAGCTGATCCAGAACTAGGGATACATCCAGTGCCTGCTGACGGAACTGAAGCAAGAGTTCGCTAACCCGTGCTTTTTGATTCTGATGAACTGCCAGAATCAGGTCATAAATAATGGTACGGTCAATCAGACCCAGCATGTCTTTGACATCTTGATGCTGAATGGCTCCTTGACCATAGGCAATCGCCTGATCAGTTAAAGACAAAGCATCACGTAAAGACCCTTGGGCAGATTCCGCGATTTGCCAGATCGCATCCTGATCGGCCTGAATGCTTTCTTTGCTTAAAATATTGCCTAAATGTTCGGTAATTTCATCTATCGCCAAAGGACGCAAGGTAAATTGCAGACAACGGGAAATCACCGTAATCGGGAGCTTCTGGGGATCTGTGGTGGCAAACAGGAATTTAACGTGTTCTGGGGGTTCTTCTAAAGTCTTGAGCAAGGCATTAAAAGAATGCGTAGACAGCATATGCACTTCGTCAATCAGATAAACCTTAAAGCGACCTTGGGTTGGCGCATAAGGTACGTTATCCAACAGCTCACGGGTATCTTCCACTTTAGTACGGGATGCGGCATCAATCTCGATCAGATCGATAAAACGTCCTTCATTAACCGCCGTACAGGTCGGGCAAACTTCACACGGTGTTGCAGTCACACCCGTTTCACAGTTCAAGCACTTCGCCAAAATACGGGCAATGGTGGTTTTCCCCACTCCACGCGTTCCTGTAAATAAATAGGCATGATGCAAACGGCCACGCTCAAGTGCACTGGTTAAGGCACGTGAAACATGGTTTTGACCCACCAACTCATTAAAATTACGAGGACGATATTTTCGCGCAAGTACTTGATACATGTATGCTCCTTGTTACAGGCCTAAGCATACTGTCTTTTTACAAAATAGTGAATGAGTTAATGAATTATGGCTCTTTCCCTAGAGATACTATCAATTTGATTTAATTCTTTCATCTTAAAAGTATTATTTTCATTTTTATGGATTTGAATGACGACAGTATAAGTTTTACAGAGTTTTAATTAATGATCAGGCTTACTTAATTTTTCCCGCTCTTCGATTATTATAGTAGGCAGAATTTAGTAGCTTAATAAACGTCAGCTCTCCTCAACAAAGTTTGCTGATGAAAAACCTATCTGAAATCAAACCAATACCAATAGAAGTTCATCCAAGTGCCACCATATTAAATGAGATAGGGAATTTAAGAAATAATTGATAAAGTGAACTAAAATTATTTGAGATAAAGGTGGAGAGAAATTTGCACACTTCCCCTCAGAATGATCTACAGAACGTTAAACATACATTATTTGAAAACAGCAAATTATTTATTAAACAATCAAAGATTTATATCTTTTTATTATGCTGTTCTATTTTGTTGTCAACAATACTTGCAGTTTTGGCTCCTTATACCTTTGCGTCAATGATTGACAAAGTTACCTTAAGTAATTCTGTAGAGACTATAATAGGTTTAGGCTTCTTTTTTTATGCAGTGTTACTTGGGCTGTCTTTAATTTTTAAAGAAGCTGTAATTTACCTATCTGTCATTCTTGCAGAAACCTTGAATTATATTAGCTCTACAAACTTTTTTAAGAAAATCAGGTAATCCCCCCTAAAAATAATAGGATCTAAAAGTAGAATTTTCTCTTAAGATACGAGCAGGAGATTCTGCATGAAAACATCTAAATTTAC
>NZ_JAMXYB010000024.1:0-40909 GCF_024129495.1 Acinetobacter sp. S4400-12
TGTATCGCTTGAACTGTGTTTCAGAAAGCTTCTTTGAATCGATGTATTCCATCCGCAGATTATGCACGAATGCCAAGAAATCTGGAGTGCAAATATCAACCAAAAAGAAGATCATTTTTTGATTTATGAAAGAGATCTAGTTGTCATCATAATCGCCTCTATACCATCATCAAACCTGTTGAAGCTCTGAGAGCGGTAAGCAAGAAATATTAGAACTATAGCCGACACTTATTAAAACGATAATAAAATTCTGGTACTTCAAAACCTAAAAAGTCTAGCTCAACTCACATGACTGACCAAGCCTGAATATTATCTGTGGATATAATACTGGGGAAAAATGATCAGTACTGCTGTACTACTTTCCCCGACAGATAAGAAAATAAAAAATCCCTCAGGTGAGGGATTTTTTAATGATGTATTCTTTAACCTGGCAAAGGAATGTATTGTGAAGAACTATTTTGTGTCTTACGCTCACTTACCACCACGTCCAATATCAGGATTTTACCGTTACGTTCGACTTCAACCTGCATCGTACTGTTAGGCGCCTGTATGGCGACAAAGTTAATCAGATGCGATGCCGAAGTAATCACTTCATTATTAACCTTCAGAATTTTATCGCCACGCTGGATACCAGCCTTGGCTGCTGGACCATCTGCAAGTACTTCCGCAACCATGACACCAGTTTCTTTCGGCTGTAGCACATCATTTCGCTCACTTGGCAATAAGCTAATCCCCAACCAGCCACGCACTACACGCCCATCTTTTAAAATTGCATTCATGACCTGCTGACAAATTTTAGCCGGAATGGCAAAACCAATACCCAAAGATCCCCCAGTTTGCGAGAAAATTGCGGTATTTACACCAATCAGATTACCCGCCACATCAATTAATGCGCCCCCTGAATTACCCGGGTTAATGGCCGCATCCGTTTGAATAAAGTCTTCATAGGTATTAATCCCTAAATCCGAACGACCAGTTGCCGAGATAATCCCCTGAGTCACAGTTTGTCCCACACCAAAGGGGTTACCAATCGCCAGAACCACATCACCCACCTCATTGCCACTAAGCTTGAATGGCAGTACCGGCAATTGTTCCAGTTCAATTTTAATGACAGCCAGATCAGTATCAGGATCGGTGCCGACGACTCTGGCTTCAGCACGACGGCCATCATGTAACGCAACCACAATCTGATCTGCCTGAGCAATCACATGATTATTCGTTAAAATATAACCATCCGGACGTACAATTACCCCCGAACCCAGACTGTTTTCATTCGGGCTTTGGCTAAATTGCTCTGGCAACTGGTCACCAAAAAATTCACGAAATACCGGATCAGTCAGTAAGGGATGAGCCTGCTGTTTCACCTTTTGAGTGGTAAAAATATTGACAACGGCTGGTGCCGCGACTTTTACTGCTGCGTTATAAGAAACAATTCCACCTGAACGTGTCGTATCAATCAGGGGTTCTACTTTTTCGGCTGGCATTTTGACGCCATCAGGCGCAATTGGTGCTTTCGGTTTTTGCAGTTGTTGCCACCCCAAAAAACCGATAATGACTAAAATCAGTAATACCCATGGTAACCATGTAAAGGTCCGGCGCACGTTGCAATCCTCTAAAATATTTTAATTCGTTGATGGCTAAGTAATTTGTGCTCTATTGTAATGCCAAATACATAACTAAACACAAAAATATGCCAAGATATTTGTGCAGCTTTAGTTACAATTAATCTTATATTTTAATGATGACAAGTTTTTAAACTGGCGGAAATTTTATGGCGGATTTAAACGATATTATTCAGTGGTGTAATCAGACTTTACTTACGCATGAGTTCAAGGATTATGCACCAAATGGTCTACAGATCGAAGGCCGCGCTGAAGTAAAAAAAATTGTATGTGCAGTCAGTGCCTCACAAGGCGCAATTGAAGCAGCGATTGAACAGGGCGCCGATTTGTTATTGGTGCATCATGGCTATTTCTGGAAAGGTGAACCTTACCCCATTACCGGTATGCGCGGTAAACGGATTAAAGCCTTAATCCAAAATGATATCTCTCTGGTTGGCTATCATCTGCCTTTAGACAGTCATCCAACTTTAGGCAATAATGCGGCGATTGCAGATTTATTAGGGCTGGAAAATATCGAACAGTTGGATCCGAGTGAACGCCATCCAATTGGCAATATTGGCTATTTAAAACAACCGATGAGTCCTGAATATTTTAAAAGCCATGTTTCAGAAAAACTTGGCTTTGATGCAATTCATCTTCCTGCGGACAAGAATCAAATTCATAAAGTCGGTTTCTGTACCGGTGGTGCGCAGGATTATATTTATAAAGCAGCGGCCGCAGATTGTGATGCCTATATTTCTGGCGAAGTGAGCGAACGTACTTTTTATGAAGCTCAGGAACTGAATGTACATTATTATGCCTGTGGCCATCATGCCACTGAAAAATACGGTGTGCAGCGCTTGGCCAAAGCGATTTCAGAACAGTTTAATATTGAGTATGCTTATTACGAATTAAACAATCCGATTTAATTCTCGCTGACAGCATTTTCTAAGAGCTTTATTTATATATTTTCAGGATTTATTGTGTATTGTTATTTATACGCAATGCCCATTTTGTCCGATTATCTATTACAATAAAGCCACTTATTGTTAAAACCCAGCTAAATGCAAGGAATTGAGAACATGACAACCATTACTTTACCTGCTCTACCTTACGGTTATGAAGATCTTGCTCCTCATATCAGCAAAGAAACTTTAGAATACCATCATGATAAACACCATAATACTTATGTGGTTAACCTGAACAACCTGATCAAAGGTACTGACCTTGAAGGTAAAACTTTAGAAGAGATCATCATGGCAACTGCTGGTGATGCATCTAAAGCAGGTGTGTTCAACAACGCAGCTCAAGTTTGGAACCACACGTTCTACTGGAACTGTATGGCTAAAAATGGTGGCGGTAAAGCAACTGGCACTTTAGCTGCAAAAATCGACGAAGCTTTCGGTTCTTACGAAAAATTTGCCGAAGAGTTTGCAACTGCTGCAACCACTCAGTTTGGTTCAGGCTGGGCTTGGTTAGTAGCTGATGAAGTGAATGGTAAACTTTCTATCATGAAAACTTCAAACGCAGATACACCAATGGCTCACGGTAAAGTTGCAGTGTTAACAATTGATGTTTGGGAACATGCTTACTACATCGATTTCCGCAATGCGCGTCCTAAGTACATCTCGACTTTCTTGGAAAGCTTGGTAAACTGGGATTACGCAAACGCAAAATATGCTGGCCAACCTGCTGGTGTTGAGAAATAATTTTTTATTTCCTGCATAAAAATCACCCTTTATGGGTGATTTTTTTATTTTTAAGGCCAAGCTGCATATTAAAAAAGCAAATGATTCATTTCTTTACATGAATTGATTGACGGCTTTTGGTTTCCTGCCTAAAATGCCCCTCAGATTCTCCAATAGCTCAGTCGGTAGAGCGACGGACTGTTAATCCGCAGGTCCCTGGTTCGAGCCCAGGTTGGAGAGCCAATCTATTCTCCCATAGCTCAGTCGGTAGAGCGACGGACTGTTAATCCGCAGGTCCCTGGTTCGAGCCCAGGTGGGAGAGCCAAGATTTTTATAAAACCCACTCATTACGAAGTGGGTTTTTTTATATCTGTTTTTTTCAGCTTTAGTTTATATCAGGTAGGGCTAGCCTCTGACCTCATCATCTTCAAGCTCGTTTTCAAAGATGAGCACCCAGCTTTATATTCCTACTCAAGCTTCGATCTAAACATAACAGCTTGAACTACAACCATTTCCGATTACTTTTAAAACACTTGAGTCAATTTCTTTGGCTTTTTTTTAAAAGTGTCTTGACCCCTTTTTAAATCCCTCTATAATCGCTGTCAGATTCTCCAATAGCTCAGTCGGTAGAGCGACGGACTGTTAATCCGCAGGTCCCTGGTTCGAGCCCAGGTTGGAGAGCCAATCTATTCTCCCATAGCTCAGTCGGTAGAGCGACGGACTGTTAATCCGCAGGTCCCTGGTTCGAGCCCAGGTGGGAGAGCCAAGATTTTTATAAAACCCACTCATTGCGAAGTGGGTTTTTTTATTCTTCCCTGTTTTAGTCTGTGTTTAATTTGAGTCAGTTTATATTTTTTGTGATTGGCTGCATGGCGAGTTTTGCCTTAATTTGCCTGCTCTTTCCACGCCTGTTTACCCGTCGGCAGAAGTTTTATCCCAAACCGGTCATTACTGCTTTTGAAAGCAGAATGTTTGTACGCCTAAAAGAAGCTTTTCCTCATCATCATATTTTGGCACAAGTTGCATTTAGCGCCTTAATCACTCATGACCACATGAAAATGCGCAATCAATTTAACCGTAAAGTAACCGATTTTGTGGTACTGGATCGTGAGTATAAGGTGGTTGCCATTATTGAGCTGGACGACCCCAGCCATATCGGTAAAGAACAGGAAGATGCGGAACGTGATGCCATGCTAATTGCAGCAGGTTATACAGTCATCCGCTATACAGACATTCCAAGCATCCGACAATTACAACAGAATTTAAGATAAGCACAACAGCTTATACTCAGCGGTATTTTAACTTCAAAACTCGCCTGATGGCCAAGGATTCGATTTTGAATCTTTTGGCTGCTTGCCTGCCCCAACACAACTTATCATTTTCCTGATTAATCGCCCTACTTTTAAAAAGTTGCCTTTTAAACTTTTCTTTGTATATTTTTAGGGTGATAAAATTTAACTTATCGTTTTATAATCTCTTAGAAAATAACATATAAGTAAGATGCAATGAGCCAGCTATTGCATTTCCGGTCATGATCATCTTACTTATTTTAATACTCCTTCTTATTCAGTGATCGTCCATTTATGCAAAACTCTATTCGTATTGGTATCGCAGGTTACGGTAATCTTGGCCGTGGTGTTGAAACTGCAATTCACAAAAATCCTGATATGCAACTTGTGGGTATTTTCACTCGCCGCGCACCTAGCAGTGTTACTCCCTGCTTTGCAGAAACTCAGGTTTATAGCATGGATGCATTATTAAATGATTTTAGCGATAAAATTGATGTGCTTATTCTTTGTGGCGGCTCTAAAGATGACCTACCGCAACAAGGCCCGATTTTTGCAAGTAAATTCAATATCGTAGATAGCTTTGATACCCATGCACGCATTCCGGAATACTATGCAGCAGTAGATGGGCCTGCAACTGCCAATAATAAAACAGCCCTGATCTCTATTGGTTGGGATCCAGGCATGTTTTCAATTAATCGTTTATTTGGTGAAGCTTTATTGCCAGATGGTGAAACCTATACATTCTGGGGTAAAGGCTTAAGTCAGGGCCACTCCGATGCAGTCCGCCGTGTACCAGGCGTGAAAGCCGGTGTTCAATATACCATTCCATCTAGCGATGCAATTGAACAGGTACGCAGTGGCGCTCGCCCTAACTTAAGCACTAAAGATAAGCATCATCGTGAATGTTATGTGGTATTAGAACAAGGTGCTGATGCTGTAAGAGTTGAACAGGCTATTGTAACAATGCCGGATTACTTCGCCGACTATAATACGACTGTGAATTTTATCAGTGAGGAAACCTTACTGAAAGATCACCAGCGTATGCCACATGGCGGTTTTGTTATCCGTAGCGGCAATACCAGTGATGAGCAGGCTCAAGTCATTGAGTTTTCTTTGAAACTGAATAGTAATCCTGAATTTACTGCAAGCGTTTTAGTGGCATATGCCCGTGCCTGCTACCGCCTGCATCAAACTCAGCAGTATGGTGCCAAAACAGCATTCGATGTAGCACCTGGATTGCTTTCAATCAAAACACCTGAGCAATTACGTAAAGAACTGCTCTAAGGCCATTTAAATATAACCACTGATCAGGTGATCAGTGGTTATATCCTGTCTATTTAAGCAGAATGCTGTGATGCAACATTAAATATTTATAATGAGATCAGACAATACTCGTATGCGGATGGCATGAGCCTTCAACATTTGAAACAAGAAAAAGAAATCTCGTCCCGGATGCTCTGCGCCTGATAGCCAACTATGCAGCTGTTCAGTATAGACCTATAAAGTATCAAACCATCACCCCACTATTGAAGATCATAAGAACAACTAGTAAGGAGAAGCCTATTGGGTTTCAGAAGCAGCTTGACTCGCCTGAGCTTGCGGCTCTACCTTTAATTTCTCGGCGGCCTCTCGTGCTTCAATACGCGCGATCATCTCAGCTTGCTGCTGCTTATATTTTTCCTGATTTTTCGCATCACTGTTGACGGCCAAAAATGCCATGGTAATTAAAAAAATCGGGATACATAAAGCCAGTGTTCCAAGAATCACCAGCTTTTTAATACTGCGCTGTTGTGGCTGTTGCGACATAAACCGACCTGCTTTTCTCTATCATTCATTGCGCTGCCCAATATAACAAAATAAAGCAATTGCTCAAGCTATAAAAAGGAGCCGAAGCTCCTTTGGTATTAAGGACTGACACCAGCCGGCATATGCGTTTCAATAAACGATACCAGCAGATCATTACTTTTTACAATAGCTTCGGTATGCGTTGCATTTGACACAGGTACAAAAGTGACAGCGGTACCCATATTTGCCAAGTTTTTCTGTAAAGCATCAGTGATTATATAAGGCACTGCCGTATCTGCCGTTCCCTGGATAATCATGACTGGCACATTGATTTTTTCAGTTGCAGGCTGGTTTTCAAGCAGGAACTTTTTGACTGAAGAATTATCCTGAAAGTTCGCAACCAATCCTGGATAATCAATAACAGTTTTCCCCGGATTAGTATTCAGGTAAAGATTAATATCATTAATATATTCAGTAATTAGAGGCTGTAGACATAATCCATTTTCCCCCGTCGTCCCTTCGGCTTTTTCAGCAACAATGCCAGCTCGTTCCGAAAAAATATTGCGATAGTTAAAAGCTGGTTCATAGGCCTTAATCCCGACGCCCACATAGGCTGCATAAGCCAGCAACTCAGCATAGACCGCTTTGGCCCTCTCATCTTGCCCAGCATCCACCATAGCTTTTAAAGCTTGTGGTGCTATTTCACCAATAATACGTCCTAAGCTTGATGCCGGAGCTGCTGCAACTGCTGCCTTATAATTTGAATCACGATCCGCAAACTCTGCTGTTGCCAGAGAGGCATGCCCTCCCTGAGATTGCCCGACAGATACCCAAGCCCCATTAAATCTACTGCCCTGCTGCTGTTTAAATGCTTTTACTGCATAAATTGCTGATTGAGCAGCACTATCCAGATTCAAATAAGGATGGATTCCCTGGGTGCCCAAGCCCTCATAATCTGGTGCCACAATGACATATCCTTGTGTAAGCAGGCTACGTGCAAGCACTTTAAGGTTAGAGTTGAGCAGGTTATTCGTTGGCGCACATGAATCGCCACTACCTACCGTACCATGCTCCCAGACAACGACACGCCAGCCATCTTTTGGCTGTGGTGTATTCGGATACAAAACCATCGCCGTAGCCTCAGCCCGCTCACCACGTACATTTGGCATGTTATAGCGCATGACCTGAATATTGGATGCTTCCGCAAGTATATCTGCACTATAGGCTTTCTGACCCAAGAATACTTTTTCCTGGGGCTGAAATGACCTGTTATCATCATCGTTATGACACGCCGTCAGGAATAATGTCATTGAACACATCACTGCCAGACAGGTCTTTTTAAAACCGTTTTTCATTATCTTATTCATATGGTAATCCCTTATTGTTCTTTATAATTCTCATGCAAGAGCTTTGAATAAAACATAAAAAAAAGCATCCTTATAGGATGCTTTTGTAAGTCTGCAATCACCAGTTTTTTTACCAGAGTGCCAGAAAAATTCCGGTGAATATTATCAAACCTACCCAACGATTATGACGAAATGCCCAGAAACACCAGTGCGGCTCTTTCTCTTTGGTTTTAGTCCATTGATAGATAAAATCTGCAATCACCACCAGTAAAGCAATCAGGCCAAATGGCACCAACAGGTGTTCTATATATAGTGCACTACCTATGAGCACAACACTCACAGCCTGTAGCGCAGAAATCATTGTAATATCGTATTTCCCAAAAAGAATAGCGGTCGATTTTACCCCGATTTTTAAATCGTATTCACGGTCAGTAATTGCATATTGAGTGTCATAAGCCACAGTCCAGGCCAGATTACCAAAATACAGCAGCCAGCAACTCCAATCGAGCGGCTTGCCCATTGCTGTGAATGACATGGGAATTCCCCATGAAAATGCCATGCCCAGCACGACTTGCGGCAAATGCGTATATCGCTTCATAAAGGGGTAAATAAACGCAAGCGCCAGACCAGCAAGCGCGCAATAGAATGTCGCTATGGGCAGAAAAAACAAGGTGCAGGCGCTGGCAGCGACCAGAGCCAAAAATACCCAAACCGCTTCACGTGCTGAAATAACTCCGGTTGCCAGCGGCCGGTTTTTGGTGCGGTCTACATGAGCATCCACTTTTCGGTCGGCAAAATCGTTGATCGCACAACCCGCAGCTCGCATAAAAATAGTGCCTAAAATCATGGCAATTAAGATGGTTAAATCAGGAACACCTTCCGCAGCAATCCATAACGCCCACATGGTTGGCCAGAATACCAGTTCTGTACCAATCGGCTTATCAAAACGACAGAGATAATAATAAGCCTCAAAACGCTGACGCCATGTGATCGTTTGCAAAGTTGCCATGTTTATCCTTAACGATGTTGTAATGAAGTCTGATGTTGTAAAAACTGCTCAAAACTGGGCAAAAAAGTCTCTTGCACAATAAATTTACAACCGTGCCAAGTATAGCAGCTCTGCCTGGTCCAGCCATCTTCAAGCCATAACACACGGCGCTCACACTGAGGATTGGTACGTTGAAATAAAAACCAGCCAATCGGCTTTTTACCAATATGCTGAAAAATCCGTGCCCGTTTTTGCAAACTTAAAATAGGAAAAATACTTTTTGCTTTCACCCAAGGCTGAGCTTCACAGCCATATAAATGGCTTTCCCGTACCCATGAGGTATGCTGATGTGGCATTCCCATCCACCGTGCATCACTGAAGCTTAAGCGCTGAAAATGCTCTTTGACTGGCTGAACATTGAATTTTCCATTCGCTAAATCTGTCAGCTGCTGCGTTAAAGACCCTGAAGCATACAGCCATGATTTCAATTCAGCAGGGATTTGCTGCATAAGTTTACCTGTACACTCAATCTGCAAGATATTTGACTGCTTAATATGCATCTTGCAATTTATTCCATAACCAATGTTTAGCCATTGTCTGTTTTGGCAATAATTTCAAATTGACCATTTGCCTTTTTCTGCAAGATAAAACCCTCAGCACTTAAATAAAAACTTTGCGGATAATCACAATCCAGTGCCAGCTCAGGGTTTTTCAATGCAATAAATTGCGCCTGTTTATAGCCTTCGGGGGTACGTCCAACTTCAATATAAGTTACTTCTGAAAAATTGAGTTTGAAACCTTTTGCATGATCGTTCGGATCATTCCAGGGGAAAAATCCTGTGTGCTTTTTACGTTGCGCCATATTATCTACTAATTGTAAATCTCTAAACAGATGATACAAAAAAACCCGCGCAAGGCGGGCATTTTTTACAGTGAAATTCTATAAAGAATTAAAGACTGTAGTACATATCGAATTCAACCGGGTGAGTTGTGGTATTTAAACGGCGAACTTCTTCCGTTTTAATTTCGATATAGGCATCAAGCATATCTTTAGAGAACACGCCACCTTTTAACAGGTAGTCATGGTCAGCTTCGAGTGCCTCCAGTGCCATTTCCAGACTATGAGCCACTGTAGGGATTTTTGCTTCTTCTTCAGGAGGAAGATCATACAAGTTTTTATCAGCAGCTTCACCTGGGTGGATCTTATTTTGGATACCGTCCAGACCTGCCATCAACAAAGCAGCAAAACCCAGGTACGGGTTCATCATTGGATCAGGGAAGCGCGCTTCAATACGTTTGCCTTTCGGGCTAGATACGTATGGAATACGGATTGATGCAGAACGGTTACGCGCTGAATAAGCCAGCATAATGGGTGCTTCAAAATGTGGTACTAAACGCTTGTACGAGTTAGTAGAAGGGTTAGTGATCGCATTTAATGAACGCGCATGTTTGATGATACCGCCAATGAAATACAGGGCCATTTCTGAAAGGCCTGCATATTCATCACCTGCAAACAGGTTCTTGCCATCTTTAGAGATCGACATGTGAACATGCATACCAGAACCGTTATCGCCAACCATCGGTTTAGGCATAAAGGTTGCAGTTTTCGCGTATTGATGGGCAACGTTCCAAACCGCATATTTGAACTGTTGAACTTCATCAGCTTTACGCACCATAGTATTAAAGCTCACCCCAATTTCTAATTGGCAAGATGCAACTTCGTGGTGATGTACTTCTACACGGCCTGGCCCCATAATATCTTCAATTTTTGCACACATATCTGCGCGCATATCTTGTGAAGAATCTACAGGAGGAACCGGGAAATAACCGCCTTTAACACGTGGACGGTGACCAGAGTTACCGGCTTCATAATCGTTACCGGTTGACCATGCAGCTTCTTCAGCGATCAATGTATGGCGTGCGCCAGACATGTCGATTTCCCATTTTACTTCGTCAAATACGAAGAATTCTGGTTCTGGGCCAAAGAATGCTGTATCACCAATACCTGTCGACTTTAAATACTCTTCTGCACGGCGAGCGATAGAGCGTGGATCACGGTCATAACCCTGACCAGTCGATGGTTCAATGACATCACAAGTTACAACAACTGTTGGCTCTGCGAAGAACGGATCTAAGAAGCAAGTTTCTGCATCTGGACGTAAAATCATGTCGGATGCTTCAATGCCTTTCCATCCAGCGATTGACGAACCGTCAAACATTTTCCCGTCTTCAAACGTATCTTCATCAATACTGTCTGATGGGTAAGTGACATGCTGTTCTTTACCCTTGGTATCAGTAAAGCGAAAATCGACCCATTTTGCGCCACTTTCTTGTATGAGTTGAAGGACCTTGTTCGCCATGCTCATTTTGCTCCGATGGTTTTTGTTGCACTCGCAAAGTGCGTGTTAGTAGTTGGCATTCATTAATGCAATTATCGTACCAACTCTTAAAAGCATAGTTAAAATTCTGAATTCTTTATAAGAAAACATCTTAAGCTAAAAATACTTTGCGCCTATTATACTGGGAGTGAAAGGAAATGCACTATATTCAGGCACGCTTGATATATTTTATTGGTACTTATTTTCTAACGCACTTAAATAGTGCGCATAACCTTTTTTAAAGATAAAAATATAATTCTTAAACATATTTCTATAAATTTAGTAAATTTTAGCTTAAAGATTGCCCAATTCTGGCAAATAGCCATAAAGCTATAACAATTCAGCAACATAAAAGAGAAGTACACCGGCTGCTCTCTTTTCTGTTTTATATGATTTTTTGCAAAATCCGTACAATTATTCTGCTTTTCTTAGAGTATTGACAACCATTTAAGTGATGCTTTTTAGATCAAATTGTGGATAGGCTGTTTTATCGTTTTTTATTTTTATCCCATCGTTTTTTTTCATTTTTCACCAACAATCTATCTAAAAGTAAGCTTATAACTTTAAGAGAGTCGGTTACTCATTATCAGTTTATATGCAACCTAAAATAATAAGATTCAGGTACATCATTGCTGGAGCATCGCAAAATCCAAGCAGTACGGTTTGCCAAAAATACTATTTCTCAAACACATATCATTCATGAAAAAATATTCCAGGAAGAGAAGTATCCTTAGCATGCTTACATCAAGGCTACTTTTATCATTTTACAGCTATGCCTGAATTAGAGTAACGCTTTGAATTGGGCAGCCCTCACATTGTAGGCTAATAAAAAGAAAATGATTGTGAATCAATCACAGCCTCTAAAAAACAAAGCATAAGAAATAAATAGCACCCAAATAATTGGACGAATGAAATCATCACAAGACATTCAAAAACTGCTAAAGTAGCCGCTTGATAATGCAGCTATCTTAATGCCTGCAAAATCAATCACTTTATACAAAGTGAGTAACATTGTGGTCAACAAACTCCCGCAGTGTTATAAAATATATAAACTTCAAGAGGTTATGCTCAAAATGCTTCTCATGATCGACAACTATGACTCTTTTACTTATAACATCGTCCAATATTTTGGCGAACTGCAACAGGAAGTAAAAGTAGTCCGTAATGATGCCGTGACTTTGGAGAATATTGAGCGATGGCAACCGAAGTATCTGGTCATTGGTCCTGGTCCCTGCTCTCCAAGTGAAGCGGGTATCTCTATTCCGGCCATTCAGCACTTTGGCGGGAAAATCCCTTTACTCGGCGTCTGCCTAGGTCATCAAAGTATTGGACAGGCCTTTGGCGGTGAGATTGTTCGCGCCAAACGCGTAATGCATGGACGTTTGTCTGATATGTATCACAGCGATACCGGGATTTTCAGTCACCTGCCTTCTCCCTTTTCGGCGACCCGTTATCACTCTTTGGTGATTGATCAAGCGACGTTACCGGACTGTCTGGAAGTGACTTGCTGGACCAACGAAACAGATGGTTCGATGGAAGAAATTATGGGAATTAAACATAAGACATTGCCGATCGAAGGCGTGCAGTTTCACCCGGAATCCATCCTGAGCCAGCATGGTCATCAGATCTTTAAAAACTTTCTTGAAATTTATGCATAATGGGCGAAGCACAATAAATGAACATTCAACAAGCATTAAGTAATATTACAAAAAATATTCATCTGACTCAGGAACAAATGGAAGATGTGATGCGTAGCATCATGTCGGGCGAAACTACCGATGCACAGATTGGTGCCCTACTCATGGGTTTACGCCTGAAAGGTGAAAGCATTGATGAAATCACCGCCGCAGCACGGGTCATGCGTGAACTTGCAACTAAAATTGAAGTCAGCGACATACCGCATCTGGTCGATATTGTCGGTACGGGTGGCGATGGGCAGAACCTGTTTAACGTCTCTACCGCCTCGGCCTTTGTGATTGCGGCGGCAGGCGCAACTATTGCCAAACATGGGAACCGCGGAGTTTCCAGTAAATCTGGTTCTTCTGATTTACTGGAACAGGCCGGTATCCATCTTGACCTGAACATGCAGCAGACTGAGCGCTGCATCCGTGACATTGGTATCGGCTTCCTGTTTGCACCCAATCATCATAAGGCCATGAAATATGCGATTGGTCCACGTAAAGAGCTGGGTATTCGCAGTATTTTTAACTTACTTGGCCCGCTTACGAATCCGGCCGGAGTAAAGCGTCTGGTGATTGGTGTATTTTCTAATGAATTATGCCGCCCAATTGCAGAGGTCATGAAACAGCTCGGGGCAGAACATGTGATGGTGGTGCATTCACGTGATGGTTTAGATGAAATCAGTCTGGCTTCTGCAACCCATGTGGCCGAGCTTAAAAATGGTGAAGTGAGTGAATGGGAAATTACGCCTGAACTGGTGGATATTGAATCCCAGACATTAACTGGCTTAATTGTGGAAGATTCTGCAACAAGTCTGGCGTTGATTAAAGATGCACTCGGCAAGAAAAAATCCGAGATTGGTTATAAGGCAGCCAATATGATTGCTCTGAATGCAGGTGCCGGAATCTATGTATCTGGTTTAACCACCAGCTATAAGCAAGGTGTGGCGCTGGCGCATGATATTATTTATGGCGGTCAGGCACTTGAGAAAATGAGTGTACTTTCTGAATTTACAAAAACCATTAAGCAATATGAAGTTTAAACAGGTCAGGAGTTTTTATCATGGTTGATATCGCCAATACAATTTTAGGTAAAATTATTGACCGCAAGAAAGAAGAATTTGCGCTACGTTTAAAGCAGCACAGCTACAAAGACCAGGAAGAGCTGGCACAGGCAGCGACGCCAGTGCGTAGTTTTACCCAATCGCTCCTGTCTAAACGTCCCGGGGTGATTGCTGAAATCAAGAAAGCCTCACCTTCAAAAGGGATTATCCGGGAAAATTTTAATCCTGCAGAGATTGCACAGCAGTATGAAGAAGCTGGTGCAGCCTGTTTATCGGTACTGACCGATGAAGATTTTTTCCACGGTGCAGATGCAAATATTCAGATCGCACGTTCACATTCTAGCCTGCCCGCCCTGCGTAAAGACTTCCTGATCGACCCGTATGGAGTCATCGAGGCACGTGCCCTGCATGCTGACTGTATTTTGCTGATCGTGGCATCTTTATCAGACCAGCAATTAGAGGAAATGTCCAAGACTGCATTTGAACATAATCTTGATGTGCTGGTCGAAGTACATGATGAGGAAGAGCTAGGACGTGCCTTAAAACTTTCTGACCGCTGTCTGCTTGGTGTGAATAACCGTAATTTAAAAACCTTTGAGGTGGACTTAAACACCTCAATTCGGCTGAAAAAATTACTTGATCCGTCACGCTTACTGGTCACTGAAAGTGGTATTGCTACACCTGCTGACGTCAGCATGATGCAGGAACAGGATATTCATGCCTTTCTGGTCGGTGAAAGCTTTATGAAACAGCCGCGTCCTGACCATGCTTTCTATGAGTTATTTGGTGAGCCAGAAACTGTTTAAGAATTAACAAGCTTTTAAAAAACCCGATTTCAGAATCGGGTTTTTAATTTTTCACTCAAGCTTTACTATGGCCTAAGTATCAACAGCAGCTCTAAGCGCTTAAGTAAAAAAGACCCTTTGATAATACAATAAGCGCATATGGGCCAGCTGCTGCTTTCATCCTCTCCACATAAATAGCTCTTCTGACAAGTCCTTCTGATTATATTTTTGTCTACTCAATCCCCCTGATAGAGACTTAAATCATACTTCTTTATCCTCATAACTACGTGAAGATCTTATGATTTCCCTGTAACTCTCCGGCCTTAATTTTTTCTATATGCAGCTATAAATGCAAGTCAGTTCTCTTTTATGCAATTCAGGACTATAATTTAGTTAAATTTTGCATTTCTCTCCTGTTTTTTTCATTATGAGCAAACACGATTCTTCACTTTCCAAAGACCAGTTCAATTTGCTGAAACAGTTTAAAAAACAAATCAGCAATCCACACCCACAGGTGGCTCCTGTTACGCCTGTTGAAAAGACACCTGAACAAGCGCAGGAGGAGGATCTTGAGCTGTTTCGCAAGCAGATGCAGGGAGTGCAAAAAATAACTCAGGGCAATATTGCCAAAATAGAGAAAATGCCAAAAAAGAAAGTGGATGCCCAGACGCTGGCCAAGCGTGCAGCTGCCGAAGGCCCAATGGAAACGGATGAGGCCGCGTTATCCGATACTCAGGCGATGCTCAATCCTGTTGGAAGTCAGGCAAACTTAAGTTACCGTATTGCAACTTTACAGCACAAAGTCTTTGAAGATTTAAAAGCCGGCAATTTACGCTGGTTTGAAGCTGTTGACCTACATGGCTGTACTGTCGAGGAAGCCCGTCAGGCTGTACTCCAAATTATTCAGATGGCCAAAGACGAAAACCAGAATGTGATCAAAATTGTTCATGGCAAAGGTCCTGAAGCAATTTTAAAAACCTATGTCAACGGCTGGTTACGTCAACATCGTGATGTTCTGGCCTTTGTCAGTGCACCGGAAAGACAGGGAGGCACTGGTGCCGTGCTGGTTCTGCTAAAACGCGCAGAAAAAAATCCAAAGTTTAAACATTAATCGGATTCCACCCTAAAATAAGGCATTGTAATAGTTTTCTGCTACAATGCCCTCCTTGTTTCATTCTCAGTTTAAGTGAATATGTCATATGACTATGCAGCAATCCTACGCAAACATTCTTACTGCCGTTGGTGAAGATTTAAATCGCCCTGGCCTCAAAGATACGCCCATGCGTGCTGCGAAAGCCTTTTCGTATTTGACCTCAGGTTATAGCCAAGTTCTTGAAGAAGTCACCAACAGCGCGGTGTTTCCTTCGGATAACCGTGAAATGGTTTTGGTAAAAAATATCGAGTTCTATTCACTCTGTGAACATCATTTATTGCCATTCTATGGTCGTGTACATATTGCCTATCTGCCTGAAGGTCATGTGCTCGGCTTGTCCAAATTTGCCCGTATTACCGAAATGTTTGCGCGTCGCCTGCAAATTCAGGAAAACCTGACCCAGCAAATTGCCGAAGCTGTCGCAGAAGTGACCAAAGCGCGCGGTGTTGCGGTCATGATCGATTCTGCACATATGTGTATGATGATGCGTGGTGTAGGCAAACAGGAATCAACGACACGTACGGTTTCTTTTATCGGAGATTTTAAAACCAATAAAGAAGAACGTCGTGAATTTTTAAGTGCTGTGCCAGAAAGTTATTAATCCCTCAAAGCCTCAACGCATGTCGAGGCTTTTTTTATCCGGATAAGGTTATCAGAATGTCAATTTGGATTGCAGGTCAGGGTTTAAGTCAAACTGAGGCCAGTGTCGACTATCCAAGGCCGGAGCGTCTGGTTCAGGGAAATCCAAAACGTCTGACCTATAGCGCTTATGAGCATCCACATATGGACTGCGGAATCTGGAATTGTGAAGTAGGGGCATGGAATATTCAATTCGCTGAAAATAAACAGGAATTTTTTCAGGTGATTGAAGGTGTAGTCCGTATACATGATACCCAGAACCAGTCATTTATTGAGGTAAAAGCGGGCGAAGCCGGTATCATTCCCCCTGCATTTACCGGCACGTTTGAAGTCGTCGAAGCGGTTAAAAAGTATTATGTGGTGGTTGAATACTAAATATCTTTTACACAATAAGAAATTTTAAACTGTTTGATTCAGCCCCTGACTCCTTAATGCTGAAATCATTTCAGTGTTAGTCCATTCAAAACAATCATAAGAATCAGCTACTTTTGCTTTATTTTAAATTGATAATACATTTCCTGCTATAATGTCCTACTGATTTTTTACTGCTCCCCTTGCATCATATATAGCACTTCTATTTGCTGGAGTAGTAAAGGCATGAACAAGAAACCGTTAGATCCACCTAAACGTACTTCACGTGTATATTCATCTAGCTTTGATTATTCTCTTGATTTTAAAAAGATCGATTTTCGCAAGCGTCCGGATTTATACCGGATTGGTCGTGGAGAACAAGGTGTGTTGTTGGTCGAGCCTTATAAATCGGAAATTTTGCCGTACTGGCGCTTTGCCGATGCAGAAAAAGCTCAGCTTAGCAGCGCAAAAATTTATGCTCTATTCTTAGAATATTTACAGCAGAATGATTTTGTAGGCGCAGATATGGCACGCAAGTTTTTGCAGATGGGTTATACCCGTGCCCGGCGTTATGCCAATCATAAAAGCGGTAAAAAGTATGCAGGCCCTGTACCTGAAGATAAAAAAGGGTTAAGCGGTTCACATGGCCGGGATGAACTCCCACGAAGTCCAGAAGACCCTGTCAAAGCAGCGGCAGCAAAAATATTTAAGCAAAAGTGGGATGAAGCCAAAGCTCATCCCGATTATATTCAGCTAAAACAAAAGTTTCTGGCTTTTATCCAGCAGCAGCCCTCAGATTAAAACATACGCTCTCCAGCATTTAAGCCCTTCTTTGCTGTTTAATCTGTCCACAAGATGGAGACTTAGCCATATACACCAGATTTCGGCCAGTATTTTTTGCCATATACAATGCAGCATCAGCTGCATCCAGGAATTTCTGATAATCAGGATGACCATCAAATAAGACACAGCCGATACTGACCGTCAGTTTAAAGCACTGTCCCTGTCCGTCATTGATCAGGCTATTTTCCACATATTGACGAATACTCTCTGCAATATGGCGCGTACGTTTCTCATCGGCATCTACTAGCAGCAGTAAAAACTCTTCGCCACCGAGACGAAAAGCATAATCACTGCCCTGACTATACCTCTGCAACGCTTCAGCAATAAATTTCAGCGCAACATCCCCCGCTGCGTGACCAAACTTGTCATTAATATTTTTAAAAAAGTCGGCATCAATTGCCAATAGGGACAAAGGTGTCTGGTTTTGCCGCGAGTAGCTGATTTCACGAGAAATAATTGTATTTAAATAACGGCGATTGAGCAGCTGAGTCAATGAATCATTCCCGGCTTCAATATAATCAGCCACCTGAAACAATTGGTCTACCAGATGCTGGATTTCACGGTTAATATCACGGATGTGTTGAATCAACCCCAGCATGTTAGTGTTTTCTGTACATTCCCCTACAGCTTTATTCACTTCATCAACCTGATAAATCCGCTTGATGACCAGATCGACCTGATCTGACTCCGCAAAAGCATAGGCTGCCTTATGAATAAACCAAAGTCCAAATTCAGACTTGGACAACATCGGATGTCTGAACGGGCCAGTGCCTGAAAACACCTTGAACATCAAATCATTTTCCCAGTCCAGCAAGGCACTGCGCTGCTTGTCTTTTTGTACTGCAACATCCTGCATCGCAGAAAATACACGATAGCTATGCTTGATTTCCTGATTCGCTACTGTTTTAGCCTCATAGGAGCGGCACATAATTTCTGTAGCAAATCCCATGACTTCTATAATATAACTACAGGTGGTAAAAGCATGGGCAGATGGGTTTAAACCCAATAATTGAAAGACCATATACTGGATTTCACGCACACCGCGCATAATGAGCCAGGCAGGAATACCAATACGCGCATGGACATGGCCGACCATCGCCTGTCTTTGTACCGCTTGCAT
Organism: Acinetobacter sp. S4400-12; assembly: GCF_024129495.1. Lineage (NCBI taxonomy): Bacteria > Pseudomonadati > Pseudomonadota > Gammaproteobacteria > Moraxellales > Moraxellaceae > Acinetobacter > Acinetobacter sp. S4400-12. The sequence goes on from NZ_JAMXYB010000024.1 coordinate 18,710, forward strand.
ATAATCCTTATTTACCGGAACACTAAAACTTTCCGATAACCATTGGATTAAGGTCGTATGCAAGCGCTGCTGGACCAGTTTATCTGTTAAAAATTGTGCAGATTCTTTTTCGAGCAGCATATTTTTATAAAACTCATCCACCAGAATAACCGAATGCTCCTGAACAAACTGTAAGGCTTGTAATAAAGCATCAGATGAATAATTTTGACATATCTGTTCCCACTGCTCGGCCAGCATTGCCATATTTTCATTATTCATAGGATGGAGTTCCTGATATTTGCAATTTTCAATGACATTATTTAACAAATACAATACAATTTATACATTATAGTATGAATATTATCACCATTATTCAAATAATGGTGATCAAGTTAACAAAATAACCAACCACCCCTATAATAATACCGCCTATATTTTAAGCTCAGGTCAAAAGTTAGAATAGCCAACTCAATTTTTATTCTCTAGAAATAACGGATCAGGCTCAGACTCCACTGTTCCCAATCTTGATGGTTTTGTCGCTGATATTCCCAGCCCCCCCGAATTGCATATTGTGGGGTCCAGGTATACTGAAATTGGGTCTTCAATTTCAGCTGCCATTGATGTGAATCTTCCCAATATGGCAATTCTACTTGTATCAGACTATTGAGCTGCTCATTCCAGACATTCTGACAGCCGATGGTCGGACCAGCTCCTACACGCCAACCTTGATCCAGGGCTTTGCCTGCCTGTAAATGATTTTGTAGCTGTGTATAACATAGATGTTCACGTGTTGCATTGGCCCAGCTATAACCGGCCTGCACGTTTAAGTTAGCGACCCCATGCTGGCTTTCACGACTAAAATGGCCCGCTGAATCCAGAGCTTCTTGTTGCCAGCCGAAGTTAAATCCCCAGGATAAGGGCGTTTTAAAAGCATGAATCGGATTATAGGAATTGACGGTTAATAGATCCAGATGCTTCAGCTTCAACCGATCCTGGCGATATTGCAGAGCACCATCCAAAAACAGCAGTTGGGTTCCGGTACGCAATCCTCCTTGTGGATCAATCAGGTCATGATAAGCCTGACGATGACCGATCTCGACAAAGGTCTGGCCTTGAACCTCACCAGCTTTAAAAGAAAGATGACGTGCATCATGCGCTTGCACAGGATTGGTCTTGGGTACGGCGACATTCAGGCGTTGCTTCTCAAGGGCCAACTGGCTTCGTTGCACCAGAATCTGTCTTAAACGTGGCTGCGCCACCTGAGGATCAATTTTTCGGGCGAGAAAATGCAGATACAAGTCGTCATAGGCCATTTCCAGAATCTTGGCCTGGTTTTCAGCTGAGTAAGATTCGAGTATCTGACCATGTTCCCGCGGTTCAGACATGGCAATTTGATGGGCTACTTTTGCCAGCTTGTGACCATGCTGTCTGGCCTGTGCCAGTAACTGGGTTTCCAGAGCAGGACGATATACCACGTCTTTGATCAGCTGTTCATCATCCAAGGCTTTAATAGTCTCAAGCGGAATGGAGACTGCCTTAAACTGCTGCTGCAAATTGGCGTGTGGGCGTACCAGATCAATTAAGCCTAATAAACGGTAAGCACAATTGTCCTGAATAAAATAATAGGGAAATTGTACATGTTTCATTTCCCAAATATGCTGGACCAGAAATCTGGTTTCTTCTGGACTTAAAGCCAGTTCATATTCCCAAAGGTCGCGACTTTCGAAATCCCCATATTCTTTAACTTTACGATAATACGGCATCAGGGAATATTCACCTGGATACTGCCCGGTTAAACCTTTCCAGGCATAAGACCAGTTTTGCTCACCTTCGACGGTGGCCGCATAGTTCACCGCATAAGACACCAGATTTAGCTGTTGCTGGTCTTTAGGGTCCAAACGCAGCAAAGTATGTCCGAACATTGAGCTAGGATTGCCCATAAAGTCGGTGGCATAAATCAGCGTCGCTTTATACGGTTTAATTTCGGTCAGCCACTGATTCAACTCAGGGCAAGCCACTTCTGGTAAAGCAGCATGAGGTATCTTTAAGCTTTCAATGAGAAACTGGCTCCGCGCCGGGAAACGACAACGAATAGATTGATCAGGTTCAGCCGTTTGAAACAGTGCCTGAATATTACTGGCCAACTCCAGTTCCAGATTTTGGGCACCCTGTTCATGATAGAAATAGCCTGAATAGCTCACTTCGCTATGCTGTTTGGCATCAGCGTACATTAAACGTTGCCAAGTGATATCTTGAGCCAGCTTATTACTTTGAGCCTGTTGAATAAATGGATCTGCCGGACTAGCAAAGGATGGACAACTTAGTGTAGACAGTGCAGCAAGGACAATAAGGGCAACGCAAGATTTCATATTAGAACAGGAAATTTATTTTTAGATAGAAAAAACCCTGTCAAGCGACAGGGTTTTTGACATATTAAACGTAAGCTTTTAATACGTCGTCATTTGCCATGACAGTTTGCAGAGAAGATAATACTTCTAGTGAAGTTTCATTTTCAGTTGCATAGATTGAAGCAAAGTTTTGCTTAGAAATAGCGAAGAAACGTGCTTTATCTTCAGCTTTGATATTTAGCAATTCAGCCAATACGTTTAAGCTTTCGCCCTGACCAACCGCCATATCACGCGCGAGTGATTCAGCATTTTCATTGGTAAATGTAACCACTTGGGCGGTTACTGTACCTGTACCACTACAACCCAAAGTACCAAAAGTGATACCGAATAACTGGTTAGCAAAAATACCGTTGGTCGTTGCTGCCAAAATTTTAGGCACTTTACCAGATTGACCTGCCCATACTTGACTTCCAATACCACAACCTGCATCACGGTCAGCAAATGCTGCAGTTGAACCCACTGCAAGTACTGCAGCTAAAGCTAGTTTTTTCAACATGATTACTTCTCCAAAAAGTTTATCTAAGTGTTTTTAATTATTCACAATTAGGTAATTTTTATTACACCTTGGCTAGAATAACGTCAACGGTGCTTAAAGGCAAAACATTTTGTTTCAAGTTCGACAGGTTGCTTTCTCAGCAACCAGCTCAATCTTGTTCTTTTAAATGCCAGGCTCCATCGAGCTGACGTTGCCCGAGAATTTTCAATACCAGCACCAGACTGAGCAGTAGCAGCAAGTACCATGAGCCGAGTTTCCCCCAGCCCACCATATGCCATTGTTCAATCTGACTCGGATAAAGCCAGATCTGATAAAAGGTACTGATATTTTCAGCGACCCAAATGATAAATGCCAATAGCAGCAGCACGGGCAACATCGGCAACTGAAAAGTATGTCGATTCAATTGAAAACGGATTTTGGTTTTCCAGAAAATCACCACACTCCAGGCAAATAAAATCATCCGGTAATCCGGAATAAAAAATTTGCTCATAAAGTTGATATAGGACAGAACCGCCAGCGCCAGCATATTAGCAAAGCTCGGTAATCTCTCAAATGACACCTGATAAAGACGTAAGGAACGCGCAAAGAAGCTTCCGACAGCCGAATACATAAATCCGGCAAATAAAGGCACAGTCAGAATTTTAAAAATGGCGGGTTGCGGGTAATGCCACGAGCCAATCGCCGGATGGGTCAGGAAAATTTCCATCACCATGGCCATCAGGTGAAACAACGCAATCACTTTCGCTTCTGCCCAGGATTCCAGCTTGGTATATAGCAGAACCACCTGAATCATCAGGGCAAAAAACAAGAGATAGTCGTAACGATAGAAACCATACAGCAGTTCGCTTCCCATGGAAGCTGTCAGGGCAAAGGCGAGCAACAGTAGAATCCCAAATAAGGCAGCCGAAGCTGCCTTATAAGTAAATTCAAACCCTGATTTTATAAAATCGATCAAGGCTTACATCCTACAGGTACTTGGCACTATACTCATGTACGGTATCAACAAAGGCTGTCGGGTTGGCCGGATCAACCCACTGGGTAATACCATGCCCCAAGTTAGCGATATAACCTGTTTTTTCGCCATTGGCATAGGCATCATCCAGCATCAGCTTGGTGGCTTTCACAATCGACTCATGGGATCCATACAAAGTTGCCGGATCAAGGTTACCTTGTAGCGCGGCACGGCCCGCAACGGTTTGGCGCGCTACATTCAGTGGCGTCGTCCAGTCCAGACCAAAAGCATCTGCACCAGTAGCAACCATTGGCTCCAGCCACTGTCCGCCACCTTTGGTGAACAGGATGACCGGAATCTTGCGACCATCTTTCTCACGCTGCAAGCCAGCCACAATTTTCTGCATATAATTCAGTGAAAACTCAATATATTCACGGTGCGCCAACGCCCCGCCCCAGCTGTCAAAAATCTGTACGGCCTGGGCACCTGCGTCAATCTGGGCATTCAGATATTCGATCACTGCATCAGCCAGACGCTGTAACAATGCATGCATGACTTCAGGCTGGGCATACATCATGTGTTTGGTAAAGCGGAAATCTTTGCTCGAACCACCTTCAACCATATAAGTGGCCAACGTCCATGGACTGCCAGAGAAACCGATTAATGGCACCTGCCCCCCCAAGGCCGAACGGATGGTAGATACCGCCTTCATGACATAGTCCAGGTCAGACTTGGCATTAAATGCAGGTAAATTTGCTACATCCTGCTCGGTGCGGACTGTCTTATGAAACTTTGGACCTTCACCCGCTTCAAAATACAATCCCAAACCCAAAGCATCGGGTACGGTCAAGATGTCTGAAAACAGGATCGCAGCATCCAGATCATAGCGGCGTAAAGGCTGTAAAGTGACCTCACACGCCAACTCAGTATTTTTACAAAGAGAAAGGAAGTCTCCCGCCTGGGCACGGGTTTCACGATATTCTGGTAAATAACGGCCTGCTTGACGCATCATCCACACAGGTGTGGTATCTACAGGTTCACGTAATAATGCGCGCAGAAAACGATCATTTTTTAAGGTCGTCATTCACTTTCCTATCTATACTTGAAGATGAAACCCATCATAACAAAAAGCCCGCATTTTGAATAACTTCTCATAACTTTAAAAACCGATCATGAGAAATGGCAAGGGATAGATTTACACAAAAGAACTACTGCATCTACACATTTTTTCTGTAATACTTACAGTGTTTTTTCACATAGTTAAAGAAGTAAATTAAGGTTGAGTTACATGTTCGTTCGCACAATGCTCGCTGTGAGTCTAGGTTGCATTTTCGCAGGTACTGTTTTCGCTGCGTCTACTGCTGAACAACCATTGAACCCGCAAATGGCCACTGATGTTTCAGTGCAAGACCCTATTGATCCTCTGGCACTTGAGTCCTCGGCGGCACAAGCTCCTGCAACCCGCCAGACGACCAATGCCCCAACAGAAGAAGCTCAAATTACAGCACAAGAAAAAAAAGAGCTGGATCAAGCATCTGCAGCTTTAAATACCTTGCAGAATACTGAAGACCAAAATGCCGATAGCGGCGTTGCACCTGCAGCTGCCAGTAAAAATGCCAGTTCGGTAGCAACTAAAGCGTCGTGGACCCTAGATGGTCTCAATAACGCCACCTGGTATGAAAATATTGGTGCGGGTCAGTTCCCGGTATATGCACGTGCGCATGTCATGTTGAATAATGCTCATGCTTCACCAGGTGCAATTGATGGAACCAGCGGTAAAAACACCCTGAAAGCTATCGCGTCTTTTCAGCAAATGAACGGCATTAAGCCTACAGGTGTACTGACCAAAGAAACCTGGGATAAACTGATTGAACGTCAAGGTTCCAAGCCTGCTTTTGTTGAATACACTATCACTGAAAAAGATCTGGCGGGTCCTTTTGTCAAGTCTATTCCTTCCAATTACGCTGAACAGGCAAAAATGAAAGGCTTGTATTACACCAGCTCGCTAGAAATGCTTAGTGAAAAGTTCCATATGGATCAAAACTTCATGCAGAAGTTAAACCCGAATGCGAACTTTAACAAAGTCGGCCAAAAAATTCTGGTAACAAATGTACGTAATGAACTTCCAGAAGGTATTCATTTGATCGTGGCGCATAAAGGTGCAAAACAGCTGTACTTATTTAACAGTAAAAATCAAATGATTGGTTCATTCCCTGCCAGTATCGGGAACACCAGCACCCCTTCACCAACGGGTACATACAAAATTACTGGTGTTGCGCCAAACCCTTGGTATAGCTACTCACCGTCAAACTTTATTCAGGGTAAAAACTTAAAGCCGCTGTCTTTACCACCAGGTCCAAACGGTCCGGTAGGGAATATCTGGATTGGCTTGAATAAAAAATCATTTGGTATTCACGGTACACCGAATCCTTCTCTGATTTCCAAATCTTATTCACACGGTTGTATCCGCCTAACCAACTGGGATGCTAATGACCTGGGTAAAAAAGTAAAGTCTGGTGTGACTGTTAAGTTCCTTGAATAATCTTTGAATATTCAAACAAAAAGCCAGTCGTGAAGACTGGCTTTTTGTTTGAGAATCTAAATTGATAATTGGTTTTTTATTGCATCTCGGCAATTGCGGTACCCTTTTGCTTAGGGTCAGTATTTCCTAAGGCCGGATTGGCAATTGCATTTTCACACTGCTTTTTGTCCCGTCCATAATCTGCCTGCTTTTGAGCCACACTACTCCCATTTTCCAGGGTAGTGCGTGCCCAGATTTCCAGACTGGTTAAGGCCTTACGGCATAATGCGTATTTACCTTCAGTCACCGAGTCGGTCATTTTGACATTAATCCGCCAGTCGGTGCTGAGCTTACGGGCAGGTTCACGTACCTGTTTTTCCAGTTGATCAAGCTGTCTGTTATACACCAGAGGGTCGACTTCATTGATCAGTTTCCAGGCCGCATTGGCATAGGTCGTAGCATCATTTGTCAGCTTTGGTGCAGGTTTAATCTGAGCTTGTTCAGGCGACTGGTGGTCATTTCCACAAGCTTGCAGCAACAATACACTGCTTATTAAAGAAACAGTCAGCAGTGCACGTGTCTTAAACATCAGCATATCAGGCTCGCCTTTTTAAAAAAATTCGGCACTATGCTAGTAAATTCGCGTACAATACACAATCTTCATTTGACCTCTTGTTCAACTCTCCTGCAGGTGTTTCGTGACAGAGCACAATCCATCCGCAATGCAGCCTGCCGGATTCTGGCAAGGTGCAAAAGACAGCCAGGCGATTATCTTCACCTATCTGCCGGTGTCGTTTGCTTTCGGTGTTTCAGCGACTCAATTCGGCTTTACGGCCTGGGAAGCCCTGTTCCTGTCCTGTTCGATGTATGCTGGTGCCAGTCAGTTTCTGGTGGTTGCGTTACTCGGCAGCGGTACTTCCATCTGGATGACGGCGCTGACTGTCATTGCTTTAGACATTCGTCACTTGTTGTATGGCCCTGCCCTGCAAAACCTGATTCAGGATCGTCTGAACCTGAAAAAAACAGCTGTCTGGTCTTGGGGTCTGACCGATGAAGTCTTTGCTTCTGGCATGATCAAACTATCACAGCGGCGTCAGGAATGGTCTGAATCCTGGATGCTTGGCCTCAGTCTGTTCAGCTGGCTATCATGGGCATTGGGTTCTTTTCTGGGTGGTTTATTTGCCGATCAGGTCAGTAATTTACTGCAATTTTTGCAAGCAGCACTGGACTTCTTGCTCCCTGCCTTATTCCTGAGTTTTCTGCTGGCAGCCTTTGAGAAGAAACATAGCTTTGTCGTGGCAGTTACCATTATTGTCTCGGCTGTTGCCTGCTATCTTATTGACCTGTCCGCAGCCATTTTTATCGGTATCAGTTCCGGTATTTTTGCTGGCCTGTTCAAGCATTATGTTTTACAGAGACCTGATCCTGAACATACAGGAGACCCTCGATGAATCTCGAAATTATTCTGGTCGGAATTCTGGTGGGGATTGCCAATTTTGCTTCCCGCTTTGGGCCATTTTTTGTTATTCAAAAATTTCAGCAAGGCTCACAAAAACGTGGTGCCTTATGGTTAAAAATTGCCTTGGGTTCCATTGGAATTGCTGCAATTAGTTCGATGCTGGTCGTTGCAACCTTGCCCCCCCTTTTAGAAACGCCCAATAAAAGTTTCGCCATGCTGATAGGCTTCATGGTGCTGAGTAGTCTGTATTTTAAATTTAAGAAAATTGTCATGGCGACCTTGATTGCCGCTTTAACCTACGGTCTGGTTTATACCTATGTTCCGGTGTCTTTTTAATTTTTTATTCAATAATCCAAGCACATAAAGCCTTATGCTATTAATAGCATAAGGCTTTATAAGTCAGAAGAAAAACATGAAAATCATTGTGCAGAGCATGAAAAGTCTTTATTCATCTTAAGCAGGATGACACTCTACCTATTTTCAAAACAAATTCCCGAGCAGTTATTTTGAGTGTGTCATCAATGCACAAAATTTTAGTGGCCATTTCACTGAAGTTCATTACCATGCTGCCGATCTGATTCCTATCATTTATCTTCAAAAACATGATCAAAATAAAATCATTGCCATGCTGACTTAAACCCAGCTGGTTCTACACTTATGTCCTAAAAATAATTATTAGTCTTTGGAGTCTAATTTCCTCCACTCTTCCCACTATACATTCAAAATACTCTGACTTTTTCTTGCTGATGAAAGGAAATTTCACTCAATTGCTTAATGATGCAATGTTTTTTACAGGTGTCGAAAGCGGCTTAGCTCTCCTCTTTATCGCTCTACCGCTAGGCCGTTTGTATTATTTTCGGCGCATGCAGACTTTAAAAACGTGTACTGCTTGGTCTTCAGCCCAATCAAATCCTCTAAGTGGAAAAACCCATCCTCAAAGCTGTATTTATCCCCTGCAAAATTTCCCCAACAGCCAACCGAAACCTGCGCCCACATCAACATAATAAAATGATCAGAACCTTATGAATAAAGCTGCTGGGCAATATCATAATTTTATGTGAATCAAGGGTTATCTGAACACGCAGTTCTGCTATGCTAAAAGCCCATAAAATCAAGCATGGATAATACACATGAACGTGACGATTGGTACTCCACTACAGGCTTCAGCGTATAAAGTTCTTTTACTGGGTTCAGGAGAACTCGGCAAGGAAGTGGTTATTTCACTCCAACGTTTGGGTGTTGAAGTCCATGCGGCTGACCGTTATGCGGACGCGCCTGCCATGCAGGTGGCCCACTATTCCCATACGCTCAATATGGCAAATGCCACAGAACTCAGACAGTTGATTCAGCAAGTTCAGCCTCATCTGATTGTTCCGGAAATTGAAGCGATTGCCACCGAAGTTCTGCTAGAAATTGAAGAACAGAAAATTGCAACGGTGATTCCTTCTGCTAAAGCGGTGAATCTGACCATGAACCGTGAAGGTATTCGCCGTCTGGCCGCCGAAGAACTGGGCCTGCCGACCTCCGCTTATCGTTTTGCAGATACCCTAGAATCGTTCCGTGCTGCCTGTGATGACATTGGTTATCCAAACTTTGTGAAACCGGTGATGTCATCTTCAGGCAAAGGTCAGTCCCGCGTAAAAAGCTTTGCAGAAGTAGATGCTGCCTGGGACCATGCACAGACTGGTGGCCGGATCAATCATGGTAAAGTGATTGTTGAGTCGCAGATTGATTTTGATTTTGAAATTACTTTGCTGACAGTACGTGCAAAAAATCCGCAAACCGGTGTAATCGAAACATCCTATTGTGATCCAATCGGGCACCGTCAGGATTCAGGCGATTATGTGGAAAGCTGGCAACCTCAGCCGATGACCCCGGCTGCACTGGAAGAGTCGCAACGCATTGCCCATAAAGTCACAACAGCACTCGGTGGCTGCGGGATTTTCGGTGTGGAACTCTTTATTAAAGGTGACAAAGTATGGTTTAGTGAAGTTTCACCGCGCCCGCATGATACTGGTCTGGTCACCTTAGCTTCACAATTCCAGAGCGAGTTTGAACTGCATGCCCGTGCGATTCTTGGCCTGCCTGTCAACACCGAACGTCATAGCATTGCAGCCAGTGCCGTGATTTATGCAGGTGTAGATGACCATAATCTTTCATTTTCTGGCTTAAATCTTGCTTTAGCAAATCCGAATACGGATGTGCGCCTGTTCGGCAAACCTGAGGGCTTTAAGCGTCGTCGTATGGGTGTGGCGACTGCACGCGCAGAAACCATTGACCAGGCACGCGAACTGGCCCAGCAGACTGCCGACCAAATTAGCGTTCATCAAAATTAAGCTGAAATACTAACGGATCCCTGTTCATGATCAATACCTTACCTTTGCTGAATTATATTCAAAGCAACCATGACATTCAGGCCATTAACCAGTGGCGTAGCGATGTTGAAAATCAGCTGCAGGAATGTTTTGAAAATGGACAGTCGATTCGTGACATCATTCTGGCGCGCTCCAACCTGATTGATGAAGCCTTGCAGTTCCTCTGGAAACATGCCGCGCTGGATCAGACGGAGCTCAGCCTGTTTGCTGTAGGTGGTTATGGCCGCCGCGAAATGCTGCCTTATTCCGATGTCGACATCATGATCCTGTCCGAAAATAAGATTGTTCCTGAACAGGAACAGCGTATTTCGACCTTTATTTCCTCTCTTTGGGATGTGGGTAATTTCAAGCCCGGCATCAGTGTCCGTACGATTAATGAATGTGTGACTCAGGCAAGCAGTGACTTAACAGTGGCCACCTCCCTGATTGAAGCTCGTCTGATTATTGGCAATGAAAACCTGTCTAAATGGCCTCGGCGGATTGTTTCACAGACCTGGACGGATAAGACCTTCTTTGATGCCAAGGTCAATGAACAGCATAAGCGCTATGCTCAGCACAATGACACCGAAAGCAATCTGGAACCAGACATCAAAAATGCCCCAGGCGGCATCCGGGATATTAACCAGATTGGCTGGATTGCCAAACGACATTTTCGGGTCAACCGTATTTATGACTTGGTGCATCTGGGTTTTATTTCAGAATTTGAACTGGCCGTACTTGAAGAGGCAGAAAGCTTTCTCTGGGAAATCCGCCATCATTTGCACCGTCTGACCAAGCGTGATGAAAACCGCCTGCTGTTTGATTATCAGCGGGAAATTGCGGCCAAATTCGGTTATGTACGCGAAGAAGGCCATCATCAGAATTATCCGATTGAACAGTTCATGAAGCGCTATTATCGCAGCGCACAACAGGTATCTACCCTGAATGAAATGTTGCTGGCTTACTTTAGTGAATCGGTGATTACGCCACGTTTACCGCAGTATGAACGTCAAATTGAAGAAATTAACGAAAACTTCAAGCTGGTCGATGGCAAGCTTGCCGTTCAGCATCACAAAGTTTTTTCAGAAAATCCCAGCGCTATCTTGGAAATTTTTTATTTACTGGCCAACCGCCCGGAAATTGAAGGTATCCGTGCCCGCACATTGCGTCTGCTGACGCTGGCAGCGAAACGGATTGACCAGAGTTTTCGCGATAATCCAATTCATCAGGCACTTTTCATGGCAATTATCCGCTCGCCATATCGCCTGTATGACACTCTAGTGACGATGAAGCGTTATGGCGTACTGGGCAATTATATTCCAGCCTTTGGCCAGATTACCGGCCTGATGCAATATGACCTATTCCATATTTACACCGTGGATGCTCATACTCTGCTCTTACTGCGTAATCTGAACCGCTTTAAGGAACCCGGTTTTGCCAAAGATTTTCCAGTGGTCAGCTCTGTGTTCCAGCGTCTCAGCCGCCGCGATATTGTCTATCTGGCTGCTATTTTTCATGATATTGCCAAAGGACGTGGCGGTGACCATAGCGAACTCGGAGCAGCTGATGCCATCAAGTTCTGCCGGACGCATGGCTTTACCGAACGCGAATGTAATCTGGTTGCCTGGCTGATTCAAAACCATCTGCTCATGTCAGTTACTGCACAGAAAAAAGACATTTCTGACCCGGATATAGTACGGGAATTTGCAGAAAAAATGGGAGATATGGAACATCTGGATTATCTATATACCCTCACCGTCGCCGATATCAATGCAACCAATCCAAAACTCTGGAATACCTGGCGTGCCTCTTTGATGCGTCAGCTATACACCCATGCCCGTGATGTCATTCGGTCCGGTCTGGGCCGCCCGGTCGACTATAGAATGCTGATTGAAGATACCAAGTTTGCAGCCAGTGAACTCTTGGTTAATGATTTCTCACTCTACGATGTAGAAACCGTCTGGCAGGAGCTGGGTGATGATTATTTCCTGAAAGAATCAGCCGATGAGATTGCCTGGCACACACGCGCCATTTTGGAGCATGGGGACAATCCTGCACCTTTGGTATTAATGCGCGCGCACCGCAAATATGCACAAGATGCAGTCCAGATCTTCATTTATACCCAAGACAAGCCGAACCTGTTTGCCACCACTGTGGCTATTTTGGACCGCATGAATCTGGATGTGCAGGATGCCCGGATTATTACTGCGACCAAAGCCTTTAGTCTGGATACCTATGTGGTGCTGGACCGTTTTGGCACTCTACTCACTGATCCAGAACGTGAAGCAACTGTCATTGACGCCCTGAAAGAGGCCTTGAGCCATTCAGATGAATATCCGGGCCTGATGCAGCGTCGTATTCCTCGCCAGTTACGCCATTTTGATATTGAAAATACGGTCGATATTACTTTAAACCCGGCCTTAAATCAGAATATGGTTGAAATTGCGACGCTGGATCAGCCGGGTCTGCTGGCCAAGATTGGCGGCCTGTTTATGATGCGTGGCCTGGATATTCACTCTGCCAAGATTGCCACCCTAGGCGAACGTGCTGAAGATATTTTCTTCGTCACCAAAAAGGATGGAATTCCGATGACTCAGGCTGAGTCGCTTAGCTTTGCAACTGCGCTCAAAGCGGCTTTGGATGAGGCGTCTCATCAGGTCAATGCTCAACACTAACCCTTTACTCGGGAATATACGCATGAACTCCAGCTTGTCTTTATTACATCCTTATCCCTTTGAAAAGTTAAACCAGCTTTTTGCCGGCATTCAGCCCGCGGATCTGCCTCTGATTCCTCTGTCTATTGGCGAACCCAAACATCCTGCACCTGAGTTTGTAAAACAAGCAATTATTGATAATTTACAGCACCTTTCGACTTATCCAAATAGCAAGGGTCTACCCGAGTTACGTATCAGTATTGCCAATTGGCTGAGCCGACGTTTCAAGCTGAATACAGTCAGCGCTGAAAGCCATATTTTGCCAGTTTCAGGCACCCGTGAAGCAATTTTTTCCTTTGTTCAAGCACTCATTAACCGGGAAGATGCCCCTTATGTGGTCATGCCCAATCCCTTCTACCAGATTTATGAAGGGGCGACCTTATTGGCAGGTGCCCAGCCTTATTTCATTAACTGTACCGAAGAAAATGACTACTTGGGTGATTTTGATGCTGTGCCGGCCGCAGTCTGGGAAAAAACTGCCCTACTCTTTGTCTGTACGCCTGGCAATCCGACAGGTGCGGTACTGTCCAAAGAACAGTTTAAAAAGCTGATTGCCCTTTCAGATCAATACGGTTTCGTAATTGCCTCAGATGAATGTTATTCCGAACTCTGGTTTGACGAAGCCCCGACCGGCTTATTGAAAGTTTGTGCTGAAATTGGCCGTGATGATTATAAAAACTGTGTGGTCTTCCATTCGCTGTCTAAGCGTTCCAATCTGCCCGGGATACGTTCAGGCTTTATTGCAGGTGATGCGGCATTACTACACTCCTATTTACAGTACCGGACCTACCACGGCGCAGCCATGCCGGTCCAGCATCAACTGGCTTCTATTGCAGCCTGGAATGATGAAACCCATGTGGAAGAAAACCGCATACAGTACCGAGCCAAGTTTGACCTGTTCCAAAACGAGCTAGGCACTTTATTGCCCCTCAAAAAACCAGATGCCGGTTTTTACTACTGGCTAAAAGTCGATCATGACGAAGAATTTGCTAAAACTCTGATGAAAAAAGTCCATATCAAGGTGCTGCCGGGCCGTTATCTGTCGCGTGAAACTCCAGCGGGCAATCCGGGTGAAAATCATGTACGTTTGGCTCTGGTTGCTGACCTTGCCCAGTGTGAACAGGTGGTGCAGCGTTTAAAAATGATTCTCTGATTGTAGTGCCTCAATCAAAATAAAACCCACTTGCCAGAAGTGGGTTTTTTCATGAAGGTTTATTTTAGTTTAGATATTTGTAGTCAGAATCCCTACGCCTTAGCTTTCGATTTCACTTCAATCACAACGCCTTTTGAATCTCTTCTTCCAGATCTTCCGGCTTGGTCGTGGGTGCAAAACGGTTCAATACTTTGCCATCACGCCCTATCAGAAATTTAGTGAAGTTCCATTTAATGCCATTGCCCAGAATGCCTTTAGAATTATTGGTCAGATAACGGAAAATCGCATGAGCTTCCGGACCTTTTACATCGACTTTGGAAAACATCGGAAAAGATACTCCGTAATTCTTCTGGCAGAATGTACCGATCTGCTCATTCGTACCCGGGTCCTGGCCGCCGAACTGGTTACACGGAAAACCCAATACTTCCAGCCCTTGTTCCTTATATTTCTGGTACAGTTTTTCTAATCCGGCGAATTGCGGGGTAAAACCGCATTTACTTGCAGTATTCACGATTAAGAGAACTTTACCTTCATAATCTGCAAGGCTTTTATTTTTTCCATCTAACAATTCAGCTTCAAGCTGATAGATGCTGGTCATGGATAGGTTTCCTCATCATTTTTTTCTTGTGTTTTTAAGTCTAAAGAGGCTGAGTTTACACAATAGCGTAAACCTGTCGGTTCTGGGCCATCTGGAAAAACATGCCCTAAATGTGCGTCACAATGATGACAGGCAATTTCAGTTCTGATCATGCCATGCGAATGATCTGATATTTCTTCAATGGCCGAGTTATTTACCGGACGAAAGAAACTTGGCCAACCAGAGCCGCTGTCATATTTTGTCTCTGAAGAAAAGAGCGGCGTTCCGCAGCAACGGCAGACATACACGCCATCCTGTTTGGTATTCCAGTACTTCCCGGTAAATGCCGGCTCGGTTCCTTTCTCGCGAGTAATGCGAAACTCTTCTGGTGATAACTCTCTTTGCCATTCCCGGTCGGTTTTATTGAGTTTTCCCATCACTAACTCCTTTAAATCTTTGACATTCAGTGTCATGCTTCAGTACTTCCATATTTACGCTAGAGATGAAAAAAATTCTAGCGAAATTTCAGCATAGATTGTGACATTTGCGTAATCTATAGTTTTAAACTCTAAATTAATTGGATGGAATTATGTCCGGCATTGCTAACACAACCCCTCGCGAAATCAAAAAATCATCTAAGCTCGAGCATGTTTGCTACGACATTCGCGGACCTGTGTTACGAGCGGCCAATGAAATGGAAGAAGCCGGACATAAAATTATCAAGTTAAATATTGGCAACCCCGCCCCCTTTGGCTTTGAAGCGCCTCAGGAAATTATTAATGATGTTGCGCTCAATCTGCCAAATGCAGTCGGTTATACCGACTCTAAAGGGATTTTCCCGGCACGTAAGGCCATTTGCCAGTATTATCAGCAGAAAGGCATTCTGGATATGCACGTTAATGACGTGTATGTCGGTAATGGTGTTTCCGAGCTGATTGTAATGGCCATGCAAGGCCTGCTGGATGATGGCGATGAAATGCTGATTCCGATGCCGGATTATCCGCTCTGGACTGCGGCAGTCAATCTGTCTGGCGGTACAGCCATCCATTATAAATGTGATGAAGAAAATCACTGGTATCCGGATATTGCGGATATGGAAAGTAAAATCACGCCAAATACCCGTGGTATCGTGATTATTAACCCGAATAACCCGACCGGTTCAGTTTATCCGCGCCATGTGCTGCAACAAATTGTCGATCTGGCTAAAAAATATGACCTGATCCTGTTTGCTGACGAAATTTACGACAAAATCATTTATGACGGGATTGAGCATGTTTCTGTCGCTGCTCTGGCCGGTGACCAGCTATGTATCTCGTTTAACGGTTTATCCAAGGCCTACCGTATTGCAGGTTACCGTTCTGGCTGGATGGCAATCACGGGCGACAGATCACGTGCCATGGATTATATCGAAGGTCTGGACATGCTGGCCTCAATGCGTCTTTGTGCCAACCATCAGGCACAATATGCAATTCAAACGGCGCTCGGCGGCTATCAATCAATTAATGACCTGATCCGTCCAGGCGGACGTTTATATGAGCAGCGCAATATTGCCTGGGAAATGCTGAACGAGATTCCAGGTATCTCCTGTGTCAAACCTGAAGGTGCAATGTACTGCTTCCCGAAACTTGATCCAAATGTCTACCCAGTCGAAGATGATGAAAAACTGATGCTTGATCTGCTACGTGCCGAGAAAGTTTTACTGGTTCAAGGTACGGGCTTTAACTGGCCAACCCCAGATCATTTCCGGGTCGTCTTCCTGCCAGCTGAAAATGAACTGCGTGAAGCCATCACCCGCTTGGGCCGTTTCTTCGCAAAAATGCGTTAATTTTCCAGAGCCCAATAAAAAAACCGCATATATCTATGTGGTTTTTTTATATCTGCAGCAAATTTCCAGTGTGTACCGTGGCTGAACTCTTTAAAACTGGCCTCTCTAGAGGCCATTTACTGAACCCATGGGTTCCTTAAACGGTGATTTTTGCCACAAACCCGACTATTCATGCTATTTTTTAATCAAATATTATAATTTGATGAGCACATGGATGTCCTCAAATACAATCAAACTCAGTCTGTTTCTCTGCCTGAGCATGTGCCTCGGCATTGGTATCCTGCGCTTTTCTTATACGGCACTTTTGCCTGGCACCCGAGAAGCATTTGCCTGGACGACAAATTTTGCCAGCCTGCTGGGCAGTGCCAATTTGCTCGGTTACCTGATCGGGGCGTTTACAGCCATGCGGCTGCCGCAAGACCGGAGCATGGCTCATTATATTCAAATGGCAGCCATTGCAGGCGTGTTCAGTTTACTATGCTGTGCTTTTTCAGGATTTTCCGAGATTTGGTATATCTCTTGGCGTGTCATTTCCGGAATCAGTGGTGGACTCTTGATGATCTTATCGCCGAGTGTGGTGGCGCAGTGTTGCGACCTTCAGGATCGGCTGAAAATCAACTTTATTGGATTTAGCGGAATTGGCCTAGGTGTGCTAGTCGCCACCCTGTTCCTGCCTTATCTGGATCAGATGTCTATCCAGACTGCCTGGCTCATCTTATGCGGTTTTGCCTTGTTTATTTGTTTATGTTTAAGTTTATTGCTCCAACAGTTTAAACCCTATTTGTCCACACAAGCAGCCACCAATTTACCCAAAAATTCTCTAAATTCAGTTTTTTATAGCTTATTGACCGTTTACGCCTGTAGTGCGTTTGCCTATATTCCGCATTCACTTTTCTGGGTTGATTACTTAAGCCATCAGCTCGAACTCAGTTTATTCTGGATTAACTTTAACTGGATTTTATATGGCCTAGGAAGTGCATTAGGTGCCTTAACGGCCTATGCACTGGCGAGAAAATTCGGTAACTTTAGCGCCCTGAAAATTCTTTACAGCTTGTATATTGTCGCTATATTACTGGCAACAGCAAAACAGAGTTCTCTACTCACTTTCGGCTCTTCTTTTTTTACCGGCCTGCTTAACCCGGCGGTGGTGTTTTTGACTTCTTATACCATTTTACAGCTGTACGGACTGGCTTATAAAAAGCTCTGGAGTATCGCCACCCTATGTTTTGCTGCTGTTCAACTGATTGGTGGCCTTAGTTTTAGTGCTTTGCAATATTTAGGCTTAAGCTATTATCAGCAATTTGTATTGGCTGCGTGTGTGCTTTTGTTGGGAGCACTACAATTATTCTGGTGCACACGCCCCGCCCGATTCAAGCCTCATGAATCCACCCGCTCTCTTGCTGCTCAGGAGGAAGGTAGCAAATAGGGATAGGGATTAGTGGCGCCTTGCTTGCTAAAGTAAATACCATAATGCAAATGCGGTGGAGTGTTTTTGGCATTGCCCGTATTCCCCACATAAGCAATGACTTCTCCGGCTTCCACCCAGTCACCCTCCTGAATGTGTGCAGCATAATCTTCCAGATGGGCATAATAATGCTGGCTTAAATTCGGCCCAGTTATCCAGATGACTTTTCCACCCAATGAATTGGTTCCCACACGGCGAACAATCCCTTGGGTTGTACTCAGCACAGCTGTTCCACGTCTGGCAAAAATATCAATTCCCTGGTGTTTACGTCCTTCACTGCGCGCAGCACCCCAGGTATCTTGAATCTGGCCGGGTTGAATGCCTTGTACCGGCATGGTCAGCGGTCCGACCAGTTCCGCTTTCTGCAACTGCCAATAGAGATAAGGCGTCTTCCAGCTTCCAGCCTCACCTGAAGGGGGTGGCTGACAGGCCATTAAAAGCACCGCCAAACTGAATAGCATAATAATGGTTTTTATAATTTTCACTCCTACTTATATACCAAGTTTTCCGTTTCCCCTCTTAAGTAAAAATCTCAATATATTCGGGTCTGTTATTTTGAGTGATGATTCTTATAAGCAAAAGACTAAAACAAAGCCCTCACAAGAGGGCTTTGTTGTTTAAATGAGGGTTGAGAGAAATCTATTTACGCTTTTTCGCACGAGATGGCTTGGAAGGTTGTTGCTGTTGCTGTTGTTGCTCGTCATTCTGAATATTATCTTTTTTGTCCTTTTGCTGGACTTGACGATGTTTAGCCTTGGTTTTTGCCATAAGTTACACTCCTTTGGAGAAGATCTCTATCACTGGAAGTTCATTCATCACTCTAACGTTTATATGAAATAAGCCAATCACCAAGCTGTATCTAAACACGTCAATGTAAAATGACTTCCATTAAACGCTTGAAATTATGTGGGTACTTTTTTAGTTTTTTACAAATTTTACATAAAACTTCATGCTGATACCTGTTTTAACTTTTGTTTGTTTTTTAAACCCAATTTACTTAAGTCTCCCAGTTTCTTTTTATAAAAAACCCGCATTAAATACGGGCTTTGCAGGACAGTACACCGCGCCCTATTCATCCATATTGTCAATAATGGCATCACCAAATTCGGAACAGCGCAATAAGGTAGCATCTGGCATGAGGCGTTCAAAATCATAGGTCACAGTTTTATCGGCAATCGCACCAGAAACCCCCTTGATGATCAGATCGGCTGCCTCAGTCCAGCCCATATCACGGAGCATCATTTCGGCGGAAAGAATGATTGAACCCGGGTTCACCTTATCCTGTCCGGCATATTTAGGTGCTGTACCATGCGTGGCTTCATAGACCGCAATCGAACCGCCAATATTGGCACCTGGAGCAATACCGATACCACCCACCTCGGCTGCAAGCGCATCGGAAATATAGTCCCCATTCAGGTTCAGGGTCGCAATTACAGAATAATCAGCAGGACGCATCAGAATCTGCTGCAGGAAAGCATCTGCAATCACATCTTTAATAATAATGTCTTTACCTGTTTTAGGATTTTTAATTTTTACCCATGGGCCGCCGTCGAGCAGTTCACCGCCAAAGCGCTCTAGCGCGACTTCATAGCCCCAATCCTTAAACGCCCCTTCGGTATATTTCATGATATTGCCTTTGTGCACCAGCGTTACACTTGGCTTGTTATTGTCAATTGCAAACTGGATGGCCTTACGTACCAGACGCTGCGTCCCCTCTTTAGATACCGGTTTAATGCCAATTCCGCAATTTTCCTCAAAGCGGATTTTGGTCACGCCCATTTCTTCTTTTAAAAACTTGATGACTTTTTTAGCTTCTGGTGAGTCCGCCTTCCATTCAATACCCGCATAAATATCTTCGGAGTTTTCCCGGAAAATAACCATATCGGTCAATTCAGGATTTTGTACAGGACAAGGTACGCCTTCAAACCAGCGTACCGGGCGCACACAGACATACAGGTCTAATTCCTGACGCAATGCAACATTCAAGGAGCGAATCCCACCACCCACAGGGGTAGTCAGCGGGCCTTTGATGGAGATTACATAATCACGTAGCGCTTCAAAGGTTTCTTCCGGCATATAGATGCCATAAATCTTGTTGGCCTTTTCACCGCAATAAACCTCCATCCACTCAATGGAACGCTTACCTCGATAAGCTTTTAAAATGGCAGCATCTACCACTTTTTGCATGGTCGGGGTAATATCTACACCAATACCGTCACCCTCAATAAAAGGAATGATAGGATTGTTGGGTACATTTAATGAGAGATCTGCATTGACGGTTATTTTATTCCCATCCGCAGGCACCACGATTTTTTGATAACCCATTGTACAAGCTCTCCCTTTGTAGCTGGCGAATTTAAAAATATTTGCCAAATAGACAATACGTTCAACTTTTCTTCACGCATCATATTCTAATCGTATTTTAAACTGTTCGAGATTTATACGGGCAATAGCCACATTTCCCGGTTAAATAAAACGCAACGTTTTGCAGTTTTATGTAATTACAGAAGCCATTTCCTATGAAAATCTTCATTCTCAACAACTCTATATCAGATTCTGTCTTAATCGATATTAGTCTGTGAGAACCGCCTGGCTTTGTTACATACCGCTGCTCTTAAAGGCCTCTTCAACACGATCATTTCACAATCAAGAAGCCAGTATCTACAATCTATCGCACCACCCATTGCTCTTCTTATAACCAAGCTTTAATTGAGCCAGGCAATCTCTCCATCTGGTTTGATCCTAAGACTCAAGGATATGGCCCAGCCATAAGGTAAACACGGGCAAATCCAACTTATGCTGACACAGTGCTTCAATGCTGTAGACAATTGATTCAGATCGTTCAGCACATGCCATGATTCCTCCAAGAAAAAATGTAAAGCCTTAGAAAGACAAAAAATTGGATCTTGAGAGAGAAATGAATTATTGAAAATCATCAAACGTCCAGGAAGAGCGATTGGGAAAATAGTTTGAGTCTCATCACCGCAGCTTGGTCGAAACTAAGCTGCATTGCATCCAACTATTGAGCGATAAATTAAGGGCTAGAAACTTTCCTGGTCAGGTGGATAAAATTCACACACGTTTAGCAGTTCTCAACAGATTCACAGAATTAGGTCAACCTCATACCCATATTGTGTCTTGGATTTGAATTGTTTGGGGTAACTCTGACTTCTAAATCTTTATGCAACAAAGCCAGTTTTAATTTTACCGAATACTCACAATTTTGAAATTGCCCATTAATCCTTATCCGCTGCCGATAAAAAAATCCCCCACCAATAATGCATATTTAGCAGGGTTTTGTATGCTGTAATCTGTCTGACGAAAAATATAAAACTATACGACTAATACCGAAGATCCGTCTTCGGATTTTCCAGATGAGTTCACTTAAATTATTAGATTTGACGACTGGATAGAATTTTGTGTTACTTTTCATTTGGTTTTCTTACAGAACCAAGACAAACAATAACACCCTCCAAGTAATTTCTTCATTAAGGTTTAGTCTTATTTTTTTGTCTAATGTAAGAGTAAATACATGAATAATTTATCTAAAATCGCTTTAGCTACTTTAATTTCTGCTAACTGTGCAATTGCTGTTGCTGCTGAAGCTCAACCTACTGAAGCTCCTGCATCAGAAGTCGCGACTCAAGAAGCTAGCGCTTCTGAAGCTACAACCAACGAAAGTGCTGCAACTCAAGAAGCAACAAAATAATTTTAATCCAGGTCTGCACAAACCTAAAGAACCCACATATTTAGTGGGTTTTTTTATTTTATCCAAAACACTTTGGCATAGACCTAAGCAGAGCAAATTACAGGTTTGCACAGCGCCATACTTTCTGCGAATTATTAAATGTCTCTCAAATAATCCCGACACACTTTAATTTTTTCATCATTAACTGTGGACTCAATTTCAGGCATACTATGCAAGCCAAATAGGCAAAACCAGAATTAATAGCTTTATTGAAACTGATTCTATAAAACCTCCCGCAGGAGGTTTTAAAAATAATGAATGCTGCAGCTTATTTTTTATAAATCGGATCAGGTAAATCCATTCTATTTTCAGACATTGCTTTTCTGGCTACATCTGGCAAATCGGTAATAACACCATCCACACCAATACCGATCAAATGATTTATAGTTTCAATATCAGATACAGTCCACGGAATAACTTTTAAATTATTTTGATGTGCTTTTTCCACCATTTCTTTAGTAAGCATCCGCTGAACGCCATCGCCAAGTTTTAACGGGGTTCAGGTTTCCAGCGGTGAGGTAGTAATTCTTCTATTTGGGGCACTTTATG
>NZ_JAMXYB010000025.1:0-40431 GCF_024129495.1 Acinetobacter sp. S4400-12
CTGCTGTAGTGGCTTATTGTTTGAATCCCAATAAGCCAACTTTCCAAAATATGTTAAAAGGCTAAGTGGATTTCATCGAACTCAGGTTATTTATATTTTCTTCTCATTAAACTCTAAAAGTATTAAAAATATGAGGGTTTCTACACATTGATTCAGTAGCGTCGATGTGAGATCAAAATCCTTCAGACAAGAAAAACCCCAGCATCCTGCTGGGGTTTTTCATATTGGTTGTTCGGTATAACTCCTGTCTTACCTTACTCTTTTTATGCCTATCTCTTGTTATTCTCTGGAATATCCTATTCCTGATAGCTCATCATAGAAAAACTTTAGTCTTCCAGATAGCCGTCAAAGGCCAAGTTTGATGTGAGTCAAAACCTACAAAACAGTCCCAATTCATCGACTAGTAATAAGAAATTCAGATCTAAGAATCTGAATCACCAGATAAAAAACCAAGATTAAGTGTTTTTAGGCGTTTTAATGATTGAATATTAGAAATCAGTTTAAAAATAGATGAATTGTTAAAGTATCTATTTTTAATGCTTTATAGCTTAAGCCTTCCCTTCCCACCCCAAAAAATAGATAAATAATCATCTTTTCATTATATTCAATGAAAGCCCCCCTGCTCTTTGTGAAGCGTAGTTATAGTGATAATAAAGAACGATCGAGTAAAAAAAGAGAATTAAGCTTATGACATACTCAAATGAAAAAATAGTAAAAGCCCTCTTGCTTGCTCCGGTACCCTTACTTTTCTTCACTGCATTGTTTTTTATCATGATGAATCGTGAATATGACTTATATTCTATTTTCGTTGTTTTTATAGGGCATGGTCTGGTTTATTTAGCCTATTGCATTTTAACAGTTCCTTTCAGCTTTTTACTCTCTGCTACTTTAAATCGCTATAATCTGCTTAATTTACTCACCATCTGTATTAGCACTCTCTTCATTGCCACGCCATTTTTTATTCTTTTTTCCTGGACTCATACAGGCCAAATTCCTGAGCAATGGTGGAAAATGTATAGCAATATTTCCACTATTTTAATGGCTCTATTTCCCGGCATCTGTTATTGGGTATTTCTTATTGGCCTAAAAGATAAAAAAGTACAGCGTATTAAGCACACGGCTTAATCAAACCCCTTCCAATTAGGCTTTTTTATGATTTATCAGCTTGCACCCTTTTGCTGGTAATGCTCAATTATTCAAAAAAGTAAAACCTGGCCAAAGCGCCAAAGAAAAACTCATCTCACATAGCCACGTCTTGCTAAATTTTGTAGAATAGGGCTTTTCCTGCCATGGTGCGTTTTATGACTGCTTGGACTGCTCACGTTACTGTCGCGACTGTCGTTGAAAAAGATGGAAAATTTCTGTTTGTCGAAGAACATACAGAAGCGGTTAGCCATACTGTATTCAATCAGCCTGCCGGTCATGTGGAAGCAGGTGAAACCATTGTCGAAGCAGCTATTCGTGAAACTCAGGAAGAAACCGGCTATCAGGTTCAGATCACCGATCTGATCGGTATCTATACTTATACTCCGCCCATGTTTCCAGATCGGACCTACTACCGTTTCTGCTTGAAGGCCGAAACGATAAGTTATGATGAACAGGCTGAACTCGATACCGGTATTGTGCGTGCAGTCTGGATGACGCCAGATGAACTGATTGAAACAGCCCGTGCCCGTAGCCCCTTAGTACTAAAAGCGGTGCAAGATGCTCAGGCAGGAAAACGCTATCCTTTATCGCTCATTTACGAGCACCAGAATTCTCCCTTAATTTCAAATTTGGATGCCTAATCCCATGCAACAACGTGTCATCGTCGGTATGTCTGGTGGTGTAGACTCTTCTGTTTCTGCCGCATTACTTCTTCAACAAGGTTATCAGGTTGAAGGTCTTTTCATGAAAAACTGGGAAGAAGATGACGGCACGGAATATTGTACAGCCATGGAAGATCTGGCAGATGCACAAGCCGTTTGTGACAAGATCGGCATCAAGCTGCACACTGCCAACTTCGCCATGGAATACTGGGACCGCGTATTTGAACATTTTCTGGCGGAATATGCAGCTGGTCGTACCCCTAATCCGGATATTCTGTGCAATAAAGAAATTAAATTCCGTGCCTTTTTAGATCATGCGGTGAATTTAGGCGCAGACTTTATTGCAACCGGCCATTATTGCCGCCGTGGTGAAACCATGACCAATTCTAAAGGTGATCAGTATGCGCCTTTACTACGCGGTGTAGATAACAACAAAGACCAGACTTATTTCCTGCATGCTGTGCATGGTCGTGAAATCAACAAGACCTTATTCCCGGTAGGTGAAATTGAAAAGCCGGAAGTCCGTAAAATTGCGGAAGAACTGGGTCTTGTAACAGCCAAGAAAAAAGATTCAACCGGCATCTGCTTTATTGGTGAGCGTCGTTTTAATGACTTCTTGAAGCAGTATTTACCAGCTCAACCTGGAAAAATCGTCCTTGAGGATGGCAAAGAGGTTGGTGATCACCACGGCTTAATGTACTATACGCTCGGTCAACGCGGCGGGATCGGTATTGGCGGTATGAAGGGTGCAGAAGAAGGTGCCTGGTTTGTACTGCATAAAGATATTGAAAACAACCGTCTGGTGATTGGTCAGGGTCATGAACATCCACTCATGCACAGCACCATGCTGTGGAGTGAAGCCATTGAATGGGTTGCAGGTGAACAGGACATTCCTGAATCGGGTTTCTGCTGTACGGCAAAAACCCGCTACCGTCAGCCTGACCAAGCCTGTACTATTTATAAAGACCCGAATACACCAAATGGTGTACGCGTTGAATTTGATGAATCACAGCGTGCAGTGACACCAGGTCAAAGTGTTGTGTTTTATTCAGGTGAAGTATGTTTAGGGGGCGGCGTGATTCACCACACCAATGCTCCTAAACCGGATTTTATTGCATAAGGATGGTCTCGGCATGGCAGAGTTACCGTTTCAACAGCCTCAGACTCTGAATATTCGCCAAAATCGTGTGTTGGCGTTGGCGGCAGTTTTTCAGGCCACCCAGCTGACGCATATGACAGCGATGACGGGCCAGCAGAGTATTGGTGAAAGCGGTAACTTTTATTTTGAACAGTTGATTAAAGCCAGTTTAAATATTCGTCCCAGTGGTCAATCCAATACCCAAACCCTGGACTTCTTTAATCAGCTGGC
Source organism: Acinetobacter sp. S4400-12 (assembly GCF_024129495.1). Lineage (NCBI taxonomy): Bacteria > Pseudomonadati > Pseudomonadota > Gammaproteobacteria > Moraxellales > Moraxellaceae > Acinetobacter > Acinetobacter sp. S4400-12. The sequence continues at coordinate 3,178 of NZ_JAMXYB010000025.1, forward strand.
CGATATTTCCCTCGGCTTAAAGGCTTTAGAAAGTAGTATTACCCAGCCCTTTAATACCTCGCCGAAATCCAGATTACCTAAACTTTCCAATACCAAACTTCCGATGTCCTATGCCATGGCGCTATTACAATTAGAAAAAAAAGTGTATAGCAATCCCAAGTTTGTTGAAATTATTGAACAATCTCAACAGAAAATTTTAAGACAGCTCTCTTTCTTTGATAATAATTATATGCATCCCAGCATTATTGCCAATCTTGCCCAAACCTATGTAGAGACTGCCGGACAGATTAATCCGCGCATCATGGTACGAGGCAATGCTCAGGCTTTCAAAGATTCAGGTCATACCAACCGTATTCGTGCATCCCTGTTTACCGGCTTGCAAATGGCGCATTTATGGCGCCAGCTCGGCGGCAGCTCATGGGGCATGGTCTTTGGTAAACGCAAGTTACTTCAAGATATTCAAAATCTGGCACGTCTTCAGTTTCAGGTGACTTAACCGAGCTGATGCGCTTTTCATTTTTCGTTTAATTCCAAGATCTAAGGAATCAATATGAACGCTTTAACTGCACTTTCTCCACTAGATGGACGCTATGCGAGCAAATGTGATGCTCTCCGTCCTTTTCTTTCTGAGTTTGGTTTAATCCATGCTCGTGTAACTGTTGAAGTGCGTTGGTTACAAGCGCTTGCAAACCATCCTGAAATTACTGAAGTTCCAGCTTTTTCAGCTGAAACAAATGCTGCACTGGATGCTATTGTTAGCAACTTCTCTGAAGAGAATGCCAACCGTATTAAAGAAATTGAACGTACCACCAACCATGACGTAAAAGCGGTTGAGTACTTTTTAAAAGAACAGATTGCCCATATTGATGAACTGAAAAATGCTGGTGAGTTCATTCACTTTGCCTGTACTTCTGAAGACATTAATAACCTGTCTCATGCGCTCATGTTGAAAAATGGTCGTGAAGTGCTGATCAATGCCATGCAGCAAATCATTGATTCAATCGTTGCTTTGGCAGAACAGCATGCCGAACAACCAATGTTGTCACGTACCCATGGTCAAACTGCAAGCCCAACTACGCTGGGTAAAGAAATGGCGAACGTGGCTTACCGCCTTGCACGTCAAATCAAACAGTTCCAAAATGTTGAATTGCTAGGTAAAATTAACGGTGCAGTGGGTAACTACAATGCTCACCTTTCAGCTTATCCAGACATCAACTGGCCTGCTCACTCACAAGCATTTGTTGAGTCCTTAGGTTTAACCTTCAATCCGTACACCACGCAAATTGAGCCACATGATTACATGGCCGAGCTTTTTGATGCGCTACGTCGTTTCAATACGATCCTGATCGACTTTAACCGTGACGTTTGGGGCTATATCTCTCTCGGTTTCTTCAAGCAGCGCTTAAAAGAAGGCGAAGTGGGTTCTTCAACCATGCCGCACAAAGTTAACCCGATCGACTTTGAAAACTCTGAAGGTAATCTGGGTATTGCAAACGCTGTTCTTGCTCACCTGGGTGAAAAACTTCCGATTTCTCGCTGGCAACGTGACTTAACTGACTCAACTGTACTGCGTAACATGGGTGTGGGTTTTGCACAAAGCTTAATTGCTTTTGAAGCTTGCTCTAAAGGAATTGGTAAACTTGAATTGAATGCTGACCGTATTCTTGAAGACTTAGACAATGCTCAAGAGGTTCTGGCTGAACCGATTCAAACTGTAATGCGTCGTTATAATGTTGAAAAACCGTACGAAAAATTAAAAGCTCTTACTCGTGGTCAAGCCATGACTCGCGACATGATGGTGGATTTTGTAAATGGTAACGAATTAGAAGCTGTACCTGCTGCTGACCGTGCCCGTTTAGCTGAAATGACGCCAGCAACTTATACGGGTAATGCAGCAGCTCAAGCAAAACAAGTAAAAGAACTGATTTCTAAAATCTAAACTAAGTTAGATTGAAAAAAAACGAAGCCGAGGCTTCGTTTTTTTATTATAATTCCATCAATACATCACTGAAAATAATAAGATGATTGAATATCAACTTAGCTTAAAACACTGGCTGAGCTTAGGTTTCTTCGCCATTGCGCTTGTGCTTGCGAGTATTCAACCGCTCGAGTTATTTGCTTATATGCTTCATCAGGCCGGTACAGTTTTGATGCTGATTGCCCTGCTGGTAAGCTTCAAAAAAATTGGACTCAGTTTCTCCTGTTTTATTTTTTATCTGCTTTTTTTATTGATTCATATGATCGGGGCACACTATCTTTATTCTTTTGTTCCCTATAATGACTGGATTCAACAGCTATTGCATTTGGATTTAAATCAATTCATGGGCTGGTCACGTAATATGTATGATCGTCTGGTTCATATTGCCTACGGTCTATTGCTCTACCCTTTTTTCTATCGCCTGTTTCAGGTCTGGCTTCCTACACTGAAACCCAAGGTGCTTTTCCTGCTGGTAATTCAATTTGTTATTGCTACTAGTCTATTGTATGAATGGATGGAATGGTGGATTGCCGTCAGTTTATCTCCTGAAGAAGCGGAAAATTATAATGGGCAACAGGGTGATATCTGGGATGCGCACAAAGATATGTTACTGGCAACCATTGGCGCCATCATTACCGGCCTAATTCAACTATTACACGGCAATAAAAAAGCACTCGATTGAATGCTTTTAATTCTCAATAATTTATTTAGCGGTGTGATTCATAGAGATCGTTTCACTTTAGACAAAAGCCCAGCTTGGGTGTTGTAACTCGTCTAGATCCATCCTCACATGGGTTAAATCAGCCATCTGCACAGATTGCAAAACTGCCATCGGCTCAGTTGATTTCTCTGCTAATGCTCTCTCTGCTGCGGAGTCATCCATCACCACTTTATCTAAATTCAGTGACTCTAAATCAATTTCGGTTTGATTAAACGAAATCTCATCATCGCGACTTAGCAGTGAATGAATATCGAACTCTTGCTCTTCAACAGCATTTATCTCGGTTTGGGCAGAATCGTTCAGTAGTAACTCTAAAGCCACAAGCTGTGAAGCTGCACTGGTCAATTCCTCATTAACACCTGTAGTATCCGCCAATAGCGTTTCCGGGTCTGCAGCTTCTACAGTAAATTCAAATGCAGCACTTTTATCGCTGATGTTTCCTGCAAGATCGGTTTGACTGAATGAATAGCTATATTTCCCAGGGTCCAAGTCAAGTTCAGGTGTATAGGTCCATTTACGGTCCGCCCCCACTTCAACAGTGGCAATCGCTACGCCATTTTGATAAATGGTAATCGTTGCATATTTCTCACCTGTTCCTTCAAAAACAGGAGTACCATCTTGAGTGCTGCCACCGGATTTAATGGAAACTTCACTCTCACCCGTATCATCATATACTTTAGATAAAAATGGTGCAGAGGGTGCTTCAGTATCTTTGCTGCCTCTTATATCGATCGGATCAGATTGATTACCCGCTGCATCGATAGCATATACTTTGGCAAGCTCGCCATCTGTCAATGCAGGTGAGAGTTTAATTGTATAGTTTCCATCATCATCCACTGTACCAAAGCCCAACAAACTATTACCTTTTCGAATTTCAATTCTTGAACCTGGCTCTGCTTGACCGGTTATTTCAGTACCTTGTTCATTTAACGTTACACTAGGTGCATCGGGTGCAATATTATCTTGACCTGCAGTAATATCCATCGGTTTGGAGGTATTGCCCGCTGCATCTTTAACCGTAATACTGGCTGTTTTTCCTTCTGCCAATGCCGGGTTTAATATGATTTCAAAATCGCCCTGATCATTGGCTTGGCCCCTGCCAATCAGGTTGCCATTGCTATCTTTAATTTCAATTGTTGAATTTGCTTCTGCCTGCCCTTTAAGCGAGCTGCCATCTTCTTTGACTTCAAATTTAGGCTGATCAGGTGCTAATGTATCTTGGCCAATTTCAACACTACTCTCTTCTGAACGATTTCCTGCTTCATCTTCAACAACCACTTTTGCAGTTTCTCCGGGCTTGAGTGCAGGCTTGACAGACAGGCTAAAACTCCCGTCTGGCGCAACAGTCACTGGTCCAAGTTCTCCATCTGCTGTATATAAATAGACTTTTGTACCTGCTTCTGCATAACCGAATACCATACTCCCATCATCATTCACTTGAGCATTGGCTGCCTCAGGCGCAAGGGTATCTTTGTTTCCTGTCACCACTTGTTTTTGTGATTCATTCCCGGCCGAATCTTTTGCAAATACCTCAACCTTTTCACCATCTGTAATCGGGCGATCTAGAGTGATTTCATAATTACCATCACTATCTGCCTGTGCTTGACCCAGAATTTCCCCCTTGGCATCTTTCACGTAAACGGTTGAACCAGCTTCCGCCTGTCCTGTAATGACTTTTCCGTCCTCATCTAACTTAGCTGTTGGTTTAATGGGCGGAATTCGGTCGATATTTTTATCTTTGCTATCCCCATCATCTTTAAATGCCACCAAATATGCTGCTTCAGCTGCAAGAACGGCTAGACCTGCCTTTAATAGCGAAGGAGAGTCATCTTCCTCTGGAGGAGTGGTTGGATTGGCAGTAGCGGTTTGCATTTGCGTATTGCTATCAGGCGCTACTGTTTCTGAGCGGACATTTTGCAGCTTTTCATTGACAGGCGTGTAATCAATAAATTCACCATGAATATCAAACTCGGCCTGTTCATATTCGCTGAGTGTCCCATTAAATAATAAAATATTATTTTCACCAATATCATCTATAAAGAAGTTTTCAATGACAATGACCTGACCATTTTTCAAGGTAATAATACAATTATTTTCAGCACGTGTGAGTGAGGCAATATCCTCTTTATGCATGGCAACTTTTACATAGGAGGGCTGTATTAAATTGACCTTTGCAGTCTGTGAGTTATGTAATACAGTGTGGCTAGATTTTGCAATCACAATGATTCTAGTCATTTTTCCCTCGGTATTTTAAGGCTTTTTTAAGTTTTCTGAATAATAAACAAGTATTCAGACAGCACCGATTAAAATAGCAAAATTACCATTAAGGAACAATTAAAACTGTGATTAATCTATTATTTCATAGGCAGCTTATTCAATATAAATCCAAGACATAAAAAAGGTCAGTAATGACTGACCTTTTTTATGAACCTAAGCTGAGTAATATTAAAATTTCGGATCACGCATTTGTACTACATTAGAATTTGCCTTAAGCAAAGCTTCCATTACCTTGTGCATGACAACAGGAACCAAGCCATCTGCCATTTGTGCAGCTTGCAAACCGAGCTTTTCCCCCAAAGTCGGTTTACGACGCGTCTCAATCACATAGATATCATGTTGTGCCAATAAACCCAGCAAGTATTCATCTGAAGTTTGCAGTTTATTAACCAGATTCAGATCCAGCGCATCTTTTCCATACCAGTGCTCACCAGTCGCCACTTTCTCAACATTCAGTTGAGGACGGTACTTTTCAACAAAGTGTTTAAATAATTCGTGAGTTTGCTGTAACTCTTCTTCAAATTTGGCTTTACCTTCAGCGGTATTTTCACCAAACATAGTTACGGTGCGCTTGTACTGACCCGCAGTATACAATTCAAAATCAATTTTATTGTCTTTGAGCAAACGGTTGAAATTCGGTACCTGAGCCACTACACCGATTGAGCCTACAATCGCAAACGGCGCCGATAAGATTTCATTGGCGATACAGGCCATCATATAACCGCCACTGGCTGCAACTTTATCGACACACACCGTCAGATTAAAACCGGCATCTCGTAAACGCACCAATTGCGCAGCAGCCAACCCATAACCATGTACCATACCACCTGGACTTTCCAGACGTACCACCACACGATCACGCCCTGCTTTTGCAGTGGCCAAAATCAGGGTAATTTCTTCACGTAAACTTTCTACTGCTGAAGCCGCAGTATCCCCTTTAAAGTCGAGTACATAAATTTTTTGATTGTTTTTTTTACGTATACGGGCTTCTTTTGACAATTGTTGAGTTAATTGCAAAAGCTCCAGTTTAGAAGCCGTAGTTTGCGCGATTTTTTTGCGTTGTTCATTAATTCGCGCGTTTAAATGGCTAATACGAATTTCTGCAGGCAATTTCGGCGTATGAAATAACATAAAAAATATATTCTCAATTTAATTCGGTTTATACCCTTAGATTAGGTCAATACGGGTATTTTTCAATAGTTATTTAAAGTCTGTTGACAATTCATCTATATTCGCGATCTGAGGGATATCTCGCAAGATTTTTAGCTGATATGAAGCATCAGACAAGAAATTCTGTCATTTTAAAGGTATGACTCATCACCAGATAACAGCAAAAACCAGTGACTTGTGTTCGGTTTAGGCACGAATATATGCCCCATTGCCTCGCACCCTGCAATATAGGGAATGCCAAATAAAGAGTGAAAGATTGCGATTTGGTTTTTAAGTTATCTTCTTCTAAAAATTGTAGAGAATAATGATGGTGAGGTCATTCTTTTAATTATCACAACAAAAAACAGAGCACGACGGCTCTGCTTTTCAATAGTTGAGATAAGCAAAGATTAACCAAAACGACCAGTAATGTACGCTTCAGTCAACTGATGATCCGGCTGGGTAAAGACTTTCTCAGTCGAATTGACTTCAATCAGATCACCTAAGTGGAAGTAAGCTGTACGGTCAGATACACGCGCGGCCTGTTGCATTGAATGCGTCACAATCGCAATCGTATACTGGGTAGAGAGCTCGGAAATCAGCTCTTCGACTTTGGCCGTTGCAATCGGATCCAGCGCTGAACATGGCTCATCCATTAAAATCACTTCGGGTGACACTGCAATAGTACGTGCAATACATAAACGCTGTTGCTGACCACCAGATAGACCCGTACCCGGCTGATTCAGACGGTCTTTGACTTCATTCCACAAGCCTGCTTTATGCAAACTGTTTTCTACAATTTCTTCCAGATCATATTTATCACGCGCCAGACCATGTAATTTAGGTCCATAAGCGACGTTATCAAAAATGGATTTTGGAAACGGGTTTGGCTTCTGGAATACCATCCCTACTTGTGCACGCAGCAGTACAACATCCAGATTCGGATCGTAAATATCCTGATTATCCAGCATGACCTTGCCCGTAACCCGACAGCTATCAATCGTGTCATTCATACGGTTTAAGGTACGCAGAAATGTAGATTTACCACAGCCCGATGGACCAATAAAAGCAATGACCTCATTTTCATAAATGTTTAGATCAATGCCTTTAATGGCTTCGGCTTCACCATAGTACACATGTACATCCGAAGTGCTGAGTTTGACATTACTGTTCTTGGCTTGCTGTTTATTTTCCGCATGAGTATCGAACTGCGAAATAAAAGAAGTCGTTGGCTTTTGTGTACTAGAATCTGCGGTAAATTGCGTATGTTGTGGATTCACAGACGGATCCTTTTCTAAGGTATTCAAGGTTTCATTCATTACAATATTCATTATTTTGTCCCTTCTTACCAACGGACTTCAAATTTTTTACGTAACCAGATGGCCAGACTGTTCAGGCTGATCATCATGGCCAGAAGGACAATAATGGCTGCTGCGGTACGATCTTCAAAGAAGTTACGCAGTTCATTACCCTGCCATAAAAAGATTTGTACAGGTAAGGCAGTTGATTGCTCAAATGGTGTCGCTGGCACACTGGCGACGAAGGCACTCATCCCGATCAATAAGAGTGGTGCGGTTTCACCCAGCGCCTGTGCAACCCCAATAATGGCACCGGTCAGAATACCAGGCAGAGCCAGTGGCAATACATGATGGAATACAGTCTGGATACGTGAAGCACCTAAGCCCAACGCAGCCTGACGGATCGAAGGCGGGACTGCTTTTAAAGAGGCACGTGTGGTAATAATCACCGTAGGCAAGGTCATCAGACTTAATACCAGCCCCCCCACTAAAGGTGCGGACAGTGGCAAGTGCATCCAGCCGATAAAGATGGCCGCACCCAGTAAACCGAACACAATCGAAGGAACTGCCGCCAAGTTGTTAATATTGACTTCAACCACATCGGTAATCCAGTTCTTTGGCGCAAACTCTTCCAGATAAATCGCCGAAGCCACACCAATTGGAATCGAGATAAAGATCACGATCAGCATCATGAACAGGGAACCCATGAATGCCCCGGCCAGACCAGAGGTTGCAGGTGAACTGCGTGAATCCGGACTGACAAAGATATTGGTATTGAAGCTGTTTTCGATAACACCCGAAGCTTTCATAGCATCAGCCAGTTGACGGACTTCTGGACTGAGTTGCTGCTGTTCTGCCGGAAGATCACGATCAATATTACCCGCCAACCAGACATCGACATTGGCATCTGCCAGAATTTTTACATTTTCAGTTTGTCCAACCAGACCTGGATTCATCAGCACCATGTCACGCAGACGATAAGCTTCTGAACTGGTATATAAAGAGCCGAGTTCATCCTGCTGGCCGTCCAGCTTGCTATCTTTGGCAATCATGCCATTTACAATCAGGGCATCCCAGTCGACCATGCCCACCTGCATCTGCCAGTCAATCAGACGCTCTTCATATTGCGCCGGAGTTTCATTGGCAAGCTGTTTAGGTTTAGGGCCAATATTAACAATCGTCGGATCAAAATAAATCGGCAGATTCATGCTGCTTTGCCAGAAAGCCGGCAAACCTTTGCTCAAGATACTTCCGAACAGCAATACTACGAAGAACAAGCCAGCCAATACTGCTGACAAGCCTAACAGGCGAAATGCTTTTTCTTTACGATGACGACCTGCCAAAGAGTTCTGAATGGTCTTCTTACGCTTTTCACGTAGCTCGGCAGCCACAGATGGATCAATACGCTGATCTAAAGGTGTTGTATTTGAAGTACTCATTAGTCGTATTGCTCACGATATTTACGCACGATATACAGTGCAATAATGTTCAAACCTAAGGTGATCACAAATAATGTCAAACCCAGTGCAAAGGCTACCAGCGCCTGCGGACTTGCGAAGTCAGTATCACCGGTTAACTGGTTGACGATGGTAATAGTGACTGTAGAGACTGCTTCTAATGGATTGGCATGTAACTGCGGGCTGTTCCCTGCTGCAAGCACCACAATCATGGTCTCACCAATTGCACGTGATGCGGCTAACAGGAAAGCCCCGATAATCCCCGGTAAAGCTGCCGGCAAAACCACCTGACGGATGGTTTCAGACTTGGTCGCACCGAGCCCTAAAGACCCATCACGTAATGCACGCGGCACCTGAGTAATAATGTCATCAGATAAAGAAGAAACGAAAGGGATAATCATGATCCCCATAACCAGACCAGCGGTTAGCGCACTAGTGGCATTAATATCAATACCGACCATGGCTCCTATGGCCTTCAGGAAAGGCCCAATAATCATTAAGGCAAATACGCCATATACGATAGTAGGAATACCTGCCAATACTTCGATGGTTGGCTTGGCCCAAGAACGGAATTTAGGTGATGCATATTCAGCCAGATAGATCGCAATCATCAAACCGACAGGGACAGCAATCAGCAGTGCAATACCGCTGACCATCAGCGTACCCCAGAGCAGTGGCAACAGACCATAACTGCCTTCAGCATTCCCGGAGGTACTAAAACCAGGATTCCACTCTGTACCAAAGAAAAAATCGAACGGGCTGACAAAGCTAAAGAAGCGCATTGCTTCACCGAACATCGACATCACAATCCCAAGCGTGGTCAGAATCGCAACCCCTGAACAAAGTGCCAGACCAATATTAATAATTTTTTCAACTTGGTTACGGGCTCGGAATTCCTGACTGATGCGATTTTTCGCCCAGACCAGTCCAGCCAGCGCCGCAGAAATCACCACTGCCAGCTTGGCAAATGTACCGATGGTCACAAATTTGGCCAGCTGCTCTGCAGCTGCTATTTCATAAGCAGCGGGTGTATCACTGACTCCAAAACCGGAAGCGAGTGCCTGTACACGATCAACGACAACACCCAAGCTTGCCGGATCAAGCTGAGCCGATACTTCTGGCGGCAGATGATTAATCACCACTTGTTCCAGGAAGCTCGGCTCGACAATATTCCAAACAATCAAAATTAAAAACGCAGGGATTCCACACCATAAAGCGACTAAGGCGCCATAATAACTTGGACGCGAATGTAAGTTCGCAGAATTGTTTCCCTTACCTGCTAGGTTCCGGCTTTTACTTAATCCGATTTGATAGGCTATGGCAATGATTGCCAGCAAGACACCTATGAGTAGCAGATTCATGTATTCTCCACTGTTTTTTCAATTTTCATGGTTTGAAAAAACTTAATCTATCGCAACACACCAATGGCAGGTCGTCCCTGCCATCAGCGCTTTGAGCATTATGTATTACTTTACAACCACCGCTTTGCCTGCTTTAAAGTTCGCAAGTACTGCTGCACGTTCTTTGTCTGACATTGAAATCAGGCCGGCTTTTTCCAGTTTTGAACCTTTACCTGATACTTTCTTGCTCAGGAAGTATTCGGTGAACTGTGGTAAGCCTTTGATTGACTTCAGGTGTTCGCCTTTCACATAAAAGAACAATGGACGTGAAACCGGATAAGAACCGTTCAGAATAGTTTTTTCAGAAGGTGCAACATTATTCACTGTGGCAACACGCAAACGGTCACGGTTCTGGTCATAGAAACCTAGACCAAATACACCAACTGCACTTGGAGAGGTTTTTAAGCGCGCCAATGTTTCAGTGTAGTCACCGGAAATTTCAATCACACGGCCATCTTTACGGAAGTTTGTACACGCTTTTTTCTTGGCCTCTTTATCTAAAGACTTAATTGCAGCGTACGATTCACAACCTGCATCCACCATTTTCTCCTGGAACACTTCGCGCGTACCATGGTTAGAAGCAGGAATCACCAGGGTGATCGGCTCATTTGGAAGTGCTTTATCAATCTGGTTCCAGCGTGTATAAGGGTTAGCAACCATTTTCCCCTGAGATGGCAACTGAGCCGCAAGCGCTGCATAAACATGTTGTGGACGTAATTTATAAGCTGCTTTATTGGCATTAGAAGCAAATACAATACCGTCATAACCAATTTTGATTTCTAATACCTGGTTGACGCCATTCTTTTTACATTCTGCCAGCTCAGAGCTTTTAATCTGGCGAGATGCGTTTGCGATATCAATCGTGTTATCACCCACACCCGCACAAAATTGCTTTAAGCCGCCTGAAGAACCGCCCGAACCGACCACTGGAGTTTTAAATTGTGGAAAGGTGTTTCCAAATTCTTCAGCAACAATACTTGCATATGGAAGAACAGTTGAAGAGCCAGCAATTTGAATAGTGTCACGTGCAGCATGTGCTGTAGTGACTGCCGCCCCAGTAAGTGCAATTGCTAAAGTAATATTTGTAAAGCGCATTCTGTATCTCTCTCATTTTTGCAATTTGGAGTACATTACTTTTGATTCAGTTTTGTACTTGTTTCGATACTTGCATTTTGATTTTAGAATATGACAGACAGGTTACAGCTTTGTGACACTTTCATGATGTTTTGTTTTTAGCTTCTCTTTTTTATTACCCTCTGTGGTTTACAGCATGACTTAAGAGCGGTTTAGAATTATAAAAAGATTAACTTTATAATTATTGGCTTACTTGTTTTTTTATTTTTATGAAAAATAAAAATTTACTTATCGTCATATTAATTATTTCTTTAACCGACTTTCCTTCATGCTATTGATGAAACAGCACTAAAAAAAGGAGATCTTTCGATCTCCCTTTTTAATTTCTCAATCAATTAAACAATGGGCGGCGTATAACTACCATCTGCAATTGAATCCTTGATGCGATCCGCTTCTGCCAGTACCAGTGCCAGCAGATTTTGCACGTTCTCTAGTGTGGCTACTGGGCTTAAAGTGGTCATTTTCAATGACTGAACATTGCCGACCTTAGTCACCCCAATATTCGCTTCACCACGAGCAAACAGCTCATCTGCCACGTTCTGGTTCAGTGCATCCACAAACTCAGCTGGATAGCCTTCAGGCACTACACGGAACAGTACCGATGCAAATTGTGGCTCAACCAGAAGTTCCAGACCATCAGTCGACTTGATGTAATCTGCAACATCACGGGTCAGTTTCACCCCATGATCGATCATTGATCCATACAGCTCTTCGCCGAGTGCTTCTACGGTCATCCACAATTTCAACGCGTCAAAACGGCGCGTGGTTTGTAAAGACTTCGAGACCAGGTTTGGCACGCCATGTTCTTCATCATAAGCCGAGTTAAGATACTCCGCCTCATAATGCATGAAACGGTAGTTCGCTTCATCTTTGAGCAAGAATGCACCACATGAAATGGTTTGGAAATAATGCTTGTGGAAATCCAGTGTAATCGAATCAGATAACTCGATCCCATCCAGCATCGCACGATAGTCGTTCGACAGAATCAGTGCCCCACCCCATGCCGCATCGATATGCATCCACGCGCCATATTTATTGGTGATTTCACGAATCTGTTTGAGTGGGTCAATCGCGCCAGCATCTGTTGTACCTGCAGTTGCAACCACACAAGCTACGATCTTGCCTTCAGACTGAAGATGCGCCATGGTCTTTTCCAGAGCATCAACATCCATTTGTGCATTTTCGTTTACAGGAACAGTCACAACTGACTGGAAGCCCATGCCCATCATTGCCATGTTCTTTTGCACCGAAAAGTGTGCATTTTCAGAACAGATGACTTTGACATTGCGCATTGCGTCCGCAGGAATACCATCCCGCTGAACAGACCACGGCTGGCCGTTTTCATCTTTCCAGTTTTTCGCGATACACGTATCACGCGCAAGCAACACACCCATCAGGTTAGATTGCGTACCCCCCGAAGTGAATACACCTGCCTGACCTGCACCATAGCCGACTTTTTGACGAAGCCAGTCAATCAACTGTACTTCCATCAAAGAACCCGCCGGGCTTTGATCCCAAGAGTCCATAGACTGGTTGGTAGCGTTAATCAGCACTTCCGCGATTTGGCTGGTCACCATGGTCGGACAGTGCAAATGTGCTAATGAATGTGGATGATGAACTTTCAAGCTTTTATTTAAGAAAAGCTCCACCATACGCTCAAGTGATTTTTGTACACCCAAACCTTCTTTAGAAGGATTGAAGGCAATGGCACTACGTAACTCTTTGATGCTACCGCCAGTATACATTTTGTCGTTTTGCAACCATGCTGCAACCGCTTTGGTCGCCTGGTCCATTGCTGACTGATAGTCAGCAATGGATGCAGCATCATTGCAGAGTAACGCTTTACGGTGTTCTGCAAAATCTACCATGAATTATGCGCCTCGAACTGCTACAAGAGCTTCAGTAACCGCTTTCTTGAAACGGGCAATCACTTCTACACACTCTTCTTGAGTGATAATTAACGGACAAAGTAAACGGATTACCGTACCGTTACGACCACCTTTTTCTAGCAACAGCTTATTATTGAAACATGCTGTCTGAATAGCGGCTGCCAATTGGCCGTCTGCAGGTAAAGAACCCATGTGGTCAGCAGATTGTCGCTCGTCCACAATTTCAATACCGATCATTAAGCCTCGGCCACGTACATTACCGATACACGGAAGTTCCTGCGCCAGCTTTTTCAATTCAGCTTGCAGGAAGTCACCGCGTTCTTGCGCATTTTGCGCCAAGTTTTGTTCTTTGATGGTCTTAATCACCGCAAGACCAGTCCCCATCGCCAGCTGGTTACCACGGAAAGTCCCCGTATGGCCAGCAGGCTGCCAAGCATCAAATTTACGTTTAATACCCAGTACCGCCAGTGGCAAGCTGCCACCTACTGCTTTAGACATGACAACAACGTCAGGCTCAATCCCTGCATATTCAAAAGCGAACATTTTGCCTGAACGGCCAAAGCCTGCCTGAACTTCGTCAAGAATGAGTACGATATTGTGTTTTTCAGTCACTTCGCGGATTTTTTTCAGCCATTTTACCGGCGCAGTCACTACACCGCCTTCACCCTGAATGGCTTCAAGAATTACAGCAGCCGGTTTAGTCACACCACTTTCTACATCTTCAATGAAATTTTCGAAGTAGTAAGTCAATGCGTCAACGCCCGCTTCACCGCCCAGACCAAGTGGGCAACGGTATTCATGCGGATATGGCATGAATTGAACGCCTGGCATTAAGCCATTGACCGCATTCTTCGCAGACAGGTTACCTGTCATTGCAAGCGAACCGTGAGTCATACCATGGTAACCACCAGAAAAGCTGATCACCGAGCTGCGACCGGTAAAGGTTTTGGCTAGTTTAATCGCTGCTTCTGTACCATCTGCACCAGATGGACCACAGAACTGCAGGCAGTACTCTTCTTTACCGCCTGGCAGCTGTTCAAGCAGCGCCTCAGTAAAAGCATCTTTTAAAGGTGTTGTTAAATCCAAAGTATGCAATGGCAGACCGCTTGCAAGCGTATCCTGAATACTTTGAATGACCGCAGGATGATTATGGCCTAATGCCAATGTTCCTGCCCCAGCTAAACAATCGAGGTACTCTGTACCTTCGACATCGGTAACCCAGCAACCTAATGCTTTTGCTATCGCAAGCGGTAGTTTACGCGGATAGCTACGAACATTGGATTCCATCTGACTTTGGCGAGTCAAATAGTATTCGTTAGTAGAATTAGTGGCAGGGTTTACTGAAGAAACGCTCATATCGAATTACCATCTCTGATATGGGTTAATAGAAATAAGTCGGGTGACTTGCGGTCCTTTGACTCGGTGCTTTATAAATTCCAGTTTGATGGTTTACTCATACATCATAACTAGGAGGCGGATGATACAGTCTTTTACAGGAAAATAAACGACTTTCGCCACAATTTTGCTGATTTTTTATCGAAAAAAAATATCATGCCGATTTGTCATCTGAATTATCATCTTAACCTGTGACCACCGAAAGAAAAGCACGTTCTTTTATACTTTTTTGTAGCCTTTCAGCAATCTTTCTTGGTATTTTATAACTTTAGAGATAAGCCTATAATTTTTATGATATTTAATTTCAAGAATTAAGGTTAAATATAGAGCGATAATTTAACACTCTTACCACAAATATTTTGCAAAAAAACCATAGTCAGGATTTAATATTTTTATAACAGCCCAGATGGCTTCTTTAAGAAAAACAGGACCACAATATGCGTCTTTTAGCATTATCTAGCATTATCCTTGCAGGCACTTTAGCAACCACGGCTTTTGCAGCTCCCAATGAGTCATTGAATTATAATGTAATTAACCTATCCGCAGATGCCAGACGTGATATTTCTAATGATGAAATGCATGCTGTTTTGTATCTTGAAAAATCACATAAACAACCAGCCCAACTTGCTAGCCTGATTAATCAGCTGATGAATCAGGCGATGGTAACAGCACGCAAATATCCAACTGTTAAAATTGAGACTGGCGCCCAAAGCACTTATCCAATTTATGATAATGACAACCGTAAACTTAAAGAATGGCGTGGCCGTGCTCAAGTGCGTCTAGAGTCCACTGATTTTAAAGCCACTTCTCAACTGATCGCAGAGTTGCAGCAAAACTTCCAGACCGAATCCATTAACTTCACCGTGTCGGATGCAAAACGCAAAAAGGTAGAAAATGAATTGATGGTCGAAGCCACCAAAAACTTTCAGCAGCGTGCCCAAGCCCTCACACAGGCCTGGAACAAGCCGGGTTATCAGCTGATTAATTTAAATCTGAACACCAATAACTATACCCCGCAACCTATGCCGCGTATAGCCATGATGAAGGCCGCTGCCCCAGCTGATGCCATTACAGAACAGCAGATGGCGGCAGGTGAATCACAACTGACAGTCAGTGCTAATGGTACTATTCAGCTAAAATAATTGAAATTCCCCTTATTTCAGGAGAGAGTTAGAGAAAGTTAAAATGTATAGCATATTAAAAACTATCTCAGCTTGGTCCTGCCAAAAAAGAAAATTTATTTCATAGAAAATCCCGCTCGAAAGCGGGATTTTTTGAATCTAGATTTTGCCTGTTTTAATAAATCGCCATATGATTGCGATGAATCATTTCCAGTGAACGTGCTTCACCCAAAACCTGGTGCACTTTATCTGAGGCCAAACCTTTAACAACTTCAGCCGAACGTGAACTAAAGTTGACCCGTCCTACTGCAATACGATGGCCTTGCCAATCCACACATTCCACAACATCACCACGATCAAAGTGACCTTCTACCGCTTTCACGCCCACAGGCAACAAGCTGCGGTGATTTTCCTTGATGGCTTTTACCGCACCATCATCAATCACCAGACGGCCAGCGGTTTGTAAATGTGCAGCCAGCCATTGCTGACGCGCCGTAATACGGTCATCATCGGTAATGAATAAGGTTCCCAGCATTTCACCCGCCATCAGACGAGATAACACCCGGTCGCTATCCCCACTGGCAATCAGCGTCGGACAGCCTGATTTTGCTGCCAGACGTGCAGCACGGACTTTGGTCAGCATACCGCCACGACCAAATTTGCCGCCGCCACCCGCCATATCAAACAGGCTTTCATCCATTGCACGAACCGTATGGAACAGTTTGGCATCGGGATTTGAGCGTGGGTCAGAATCAAACATACCTTCCTGATCTGTCAAAATAATCAGCAAGTCTGCATGTACCTGACCAGCCACCATCGCCGCCAAAGTATCGTTATCACCAAAGCGGATTTCTTCGGTAGAAACGGTGTCATTTTCATTGATCACCGGAATCACGCGCCAGTCAATCAGGTTCTGCAAGGCATCACATGAATTGAGATAACGACGGCGATCTGCCAGGTCATCATGGGTCAATAACACTTGTGCAGTTTGAATCTCGTGCTTTTCCAGTACACTTGACCATGTCTGGATCAGGCCCATTTGTCCGATTGCAGCACAGGCCTGAAGACTGGGTAGATCGGTGGGTCGACTCTCAAGTTTCATCCGAACCATCCCTTCAGCCACAGCACCTGAAGACACCAAAATAATTTCGTGTCCAGCATTGTATAAATCTGCAATCTGTCCCGCCCAATGCGAGATCGCATCCAGATCTAGTCCCTGCCCATTTGCTGTGAGTAAAGATGATCCGATTTTCACAACGATTCGTTTACAACCCTTGAGCTGACGTTGCCCATCTACCACTTCTATCATCTTGTCCTCAGACTTTTTTCTACAGAATTAGCGTACGTAGTACACTTCTACATCATCATCGCCATCTTCATCATCTTCGTCATCCAGCGCACCGGCAAGACGTTGCTGACGACGCATCTCACGATACGCTTCTTTGGCAGCGATGGTTTGTTCACGTGTTTCAGCCTCCAGCTGGTCACGGAATGCTTTCATCTCTGCTGCATATTCCGGATCTTCAACTTCGCGTTCGCGCTGCTCTTCGATCTGATCCATCAGGTAGTAGACGACCTCTTTGGTTCCTTCAGCCGTCAAGCCTGAGGTCTTAAAGACCGGACCTTCCCATTGCAATTCTTCCAGAATGTGATTACACCACTCTTCACGTGACTCTGCTGGAAGCTGATCAACCTTGTTCAACACCAGAACAATCTGCAATTTTGACAATGTCGGGGAGAATTTTTGCAGCTCGTTCATAATCGCACGGGCATTATAAGCAGGGTCGGAACCGTCAATTGGCTGGACATCCACAATGTGCAGTAAGATACGGGTACGTGCCAAATGTTTCAGGAAGCGAATCCCCAAGCCTGCACCTTCGGAAGCTCCTTCGATCAGCCCCGGAATGTCTGCCATTACAAATGAACGGTAACGATCTGCATCAACCACGCCCAGATTTGGCACCATAGTCGTAAACGGATAGTCTGCCACTTTTGGTTTGGCTGCCGAGACTGCACGGATAAACGTCGACTTGCCGGCATTTGGCATACCCAGCAAGCCCACATCTGCGAGTACTTTCAGCTCGAGACGGATTTCGCGGAATTCACCTTTGACACCATACGTACATTTACGCGGAGAACGGTTGGTCGATGATTTGAAGTGTGTATTCCCCAAACCGCCCTGACCACCTTGAGCCACTAGAACCTTTTGACCATTTTCAACCAGGTCACCAATAATATCGCCCGATTCAGAATCGACGATAGTTGTTCCTACTGGAACTTTTAATACGACTGATTCGCCACCACGACCAGCACAGTTTGCGCCAGCACCGTTTTTACCACGTTCAGCGCGAAATTTACGGGTATAACGATAATCTACAAGGGTACTGGTGTTGTCATCAGCTTCAATATAAATGCTGCCGCCACGACCACCATCACCACCATCCGGACCACCAAATGGTACAAATTTTTCACGGCGAAAACTGGCTACGCCATTGCCACCGTCGCCAGCCTCTACGGTAATGACTGCTTCATCAACAAAGCGCATCTTGCCAATCCTCTAAATTCTTTAAAACCGCCTATTCTGCCATATTTTAAAGAATTTCACGACTAAATTTATGTACTATTCCAACGAGAACACTTATTTCTTCAATATTTTAGTCAAGCTGGCTTAAAAGCTTTAAATCTCTGAGATTTATTCATTTAACTGCACTAGTCAACTATATGCCCTATCAATGAGCTTAGTGTTTTTAGTTATTTCTGATTTAGCCACTCTCTGCTCAGAGTGCTGTCAGTTTTACAAGAGTCCAGTGTATGTCTGCAAATGTTTCACAGGATGCCAAGCATCCTTTGTCATCACAATTTGTACTCTTGATGGAGTGCGTATATCCCTTTCAAGGATAAACAGCAGAGGCTCTATATATTTATATCAACCTAGCCGTTAAGCAATGAAAGGATTTGGGAAATCAAGCTTTATCGACGCTTGAGCACTTAAAATAAATAGTCCCTGATAAAATCAAGCCAGTCACGATATTATGAATCGCTTGATCACTGAATATACCAATCTTTTCATTCCAACTCTGGCAAAACAATTTAAAACCTATGGGCTAATACGCGATTTATTATCTAAAATTTCCGGTAAACTTCGCTCTACCCAGCCAATCAGATAATTCACTTTTTCAGCCGCCTGCGAACCTAATATGGTTAGCTGATATTCTACTTTCGGCGGTACCACCGGATAGACGGTTCTTAAAATAAAACCATCCTGCTCCAACATTTTTAAAGTTTGCGCCAGCATCTTTTCACTGATTCCTTCAATGCGCTGCTTTAATTCACTAAAGCGATGTACTTCCTCACTTAAGCAACGCAAGACCAGCACTGACCACTTGTTGGTAAGATGCTCCAAGATCCCTCGTGACGGACAATCTACAGATAATACTTGACCAAGCAATTTACTGGTTTCATAAGTCGCCATAAAGCCCTTCCCTTTAATCAAAATTCTTACTTTTTGTTATGTACTTACATTAAGTAAGTTATCAAAACAGGATTGAAGCCACAAGTTTATTTTTCCCCAAAATTAATCACTTTAATACAGAGGCTTTTAAGGGTGAATCTGCTTCAGGGGCAACTGCATGTGCATCTCCAAATTGGCTTTGGTATTTCGTTCGATATTCCGCATGGTGGCATGAAAGGTGGTGATTTTACGCATAGTCATCGGGTCATTCATTTCAAGCTGAGGTTTAAAATCATGTTTTACCCGTAAATGTAAGGACTCATCAAAGCCTAAAAATACGGGCCCATCAAACAGGATTCTGATGGGAATCCGATAATTTTGTTTCAGCTGAAATGGTAGATCCAGACGAATCGGCACATCCATTTTTAAAGGAAAGGTCGGCAACAACTTGTTTTGGTAGATCAGATTGGTGGAGGTTTCAAGTGACATTATCTGATCGACTTTAATCGTGGTTTTATAATCGACATTTACCGAAACTGGTACTACAACGGCAAACTGCAAATTTGCCCGATATTTACCTTGTAAAGGTAAATCGAGTCCACGGTTAATTTTAATCTCTGTGTCCAGCTTTCCTTGAGCATGGGTCTGTAAATGATTTCCAATTGAAATTTTAGTGGGCAATGCGTCTGGTAATCTGACTGAAGCATGCTGTGCCTTGATATGCATGCTGGCCTGTATATTCAGATAGAACCAGAACAGCACGGCAATACAGCAAGTCGTAATTACAAACAGAATCGCCCATATACGAATAGAAATAGGCATACTTTTCCCTCCTATTCATCGGCTGTATGAATTGCTGAGGGCGTCGGTGTTCGCTTGAGCTTCAAGCTATCCAAAGCAATTTCCAACTCACCTTGCTGAATCGTAATTGGCAAGGTGTTTTGTACATCTACACTCGCTTGTAATGCAGTTTGAATAGGTACATTCAGATGTCCCTGAATTGGAATACTGGTTTTTAATGTAGTATTAAGTGGAATATTCAGATTTTCTTCTAATACCGTTTTTACAGGTGCATCAAATTTCAAATGCACTTTTTGCTCCAGTGGAACCTTCAGTTGCAGGGGAACGTCCAGATCAATCGGAATCGTGCCTTTGAGCGGCAAGCTAATATCCTTTCCTAAGACATTTACCTTAACCCGGGTATCAATCGGGATATTTTGCTTTACCTTTAATACCTCATTAACTGGAATAACCGTTTTAATCGGCACATAATTATCAAAGTACACACGTGGGGTCAGTGTTTGGGTTAAAGGAATATTGAGATTTTCTTGAATAGGAATTTCAGCATTTACATTTCCCTGAACATCCACATTCAAGGCATCATGAATTTTAACCTCAGCCTGCAAAGGCTCTTTCAAATCAATACTTACTTGCTGATCTTGTAATGGAATATAAATCTTAAAATACTGAAACACCCAAATGCCAATTAAGAGTCCACACAAGGTCGCAAAAAAAATTAAAGTAATGGCAGCAATTATATATTTAGATCGCAAAAGGCTATCCTTATCCTCTTGGTTAACACTTTATTGTGAACACAAATATTTTATGTTTTGCTATTTTTTGTATAGGATTTTTAACCCGAATCGCGGCTAAGAAATTAACAGGAAAAATAAAAAGACTAGAGCTAGCTGCTGAGTTCCCCCCAACCTTAAACGCTAGTGCTGAGCTTTAATAGGACCGAATTATTATTCTGTCTAGTAAAAGTTCAATGGGCTGGTTTTATGGCTATAAGTTATCTCTTGCGATGAATCGATTGGGTGAAAACGCCTGTTCTGCTTTATCGAATGGGCATATTACCGACATAAAAAGGGTTGAGCAATTGGTAGAAGGTTTAACTATAAAGCTTTATGCAGTTCGTGGCTATATCAGCTAACAACTCAAAAGCAGGTTAATAGATCAAGGAATTGATTTAATTATCTACCGTCGAAAGAACAGACAGGCTGTTCAACTCAGTACCTCAGATAAACATCACTTAAAATAACCCTATAAAATAGAAACGCTATTCAGCTTGTTGCAAGACCCATCCAATTTAGTGACGAGTAAAGCACCTAGCCTTCATGAGGCTATCAGTAGAATTTATGCATGGTTATGCGCATATCAATGAATTCATCGCAATAAGCCAATAATTCAGGTTATGGAATCATTGGCTTAAGCCGGATTCGGGTTTCTTTACAATAAATTTTGATTATTTATAACAAAGCGAATCTATATATTGCTTGCTCCAGGCGGGCCAGCATTTTTCCAACGTTTTTTCAAAGTTTACATTGTCTATTTGCCACTGCGGATTTTTATCTTTATCAATGATCAGTGCACGTACACCCTCGATGAAATCGCCCTGCTCTAACCAGATATCTTGTAAATCCCGTTCTAACTGCATACATTTTTCCAGCGACAGATTCTGACCGGTCTGCTGTAATTTCAGACTGACTTGTT
Source organism: Acinetobacter sp. S4400-12 (assembly GCF_024129495.1). Lineage (NCBI taxonomy): Bacteria > Pseudomonadati > Pseudomonadota > Gammaproteobacteria > Moraxellales > Moraxellaceae > Acinetobacter > Acinetobacter sp. S4400-12. The sequence continues at coordinate 24,941 of NZ_JAMXYB010000025.1, forward strand.
TTGCCATCCGCGGACGTTGCTGCAAGAGATCCAGCATTTTCTTGGCCCAGTCCTGATCAAGGGCATCGCTTGTATGAGCCAGACTATGTTCAATTTCCTCCAGACGCGGATAAGAAAAATGTTTGTTAATCAGTCCAACACGTTTTTGCAACTCGCTTTCTACCGGATGGGTGATAAACGCACTGATGATTTTACGGATTTCCACCGGATTTAAAATAGGCGCAGCGCTCAATGCCGCTTCTAGTTTAGCAAAATTTTCACTCGGCACATGATAATCGACCAGATCCAGATATAACGCATCGCTACTGCTGATCTGTTCACCAGTCAGTGCCATATAAACGCCAACTTCATCCAGTCGGGACAGGAAATGGGTGGCTCCCACATCCGGGAAAAAGCCAATCGCAGTTTCTGGCATGGCAAAGCGTGATTTTTCACTGGTCACTTTAATATGACACGCCTGCGCCAGTCCAAATCCTCCACCCAGAACATAACCGTCCATCATCACGATGACGGCCTTTGGAAAATTGCGCAGTGTGCTCAGCATCGTATATTCTGTGGCAAAAAAATCCTGATATTGGGTATTGCCTGCCTGATAGCTGTCATACAGATAGCGGATGTCTCCTCCGGCACAGAATGCCTTGGGACTGTTAGAATTGATCAGAACCGCTTGCACCTCTGGATCATGGCGCCACTGATCTAATTGTGACTGAATACCTTGAATCATCTGTAGGGTTAAGGCATTTAAATGGCTAGTGCGGTCCAGGCTGATGATACCCAGAACTCCCTGTACGCTAATCACTAAGTTATTTTCAGCACTCATTATTTTTTTCCTATTCTTTTTTTATTGATGGGTAAATTTGGCTGGGCGTTTTTCAACAAAGGCCTGCATACCTTCTTTCTGATCAGAACCAGCAAAAATAGAATAAAATACCCGTCGTTCAAAGCGTAGACCTTCGGCCAGACTGACTTCAAAAGCCCGATTAATCGATTCTTTAATCATCATCACTGCAGGCAAAGATTTTTCGGCAATTTTTTCTGCCGCTTGCAGCGTCTGTTCCAACAATTCTTCTTTGGCAAAGACACGTGCCACCAGACCACTTTGCTCGGCTTCTTGTGCGCCCATGTGACGTGCGGTCAGGCACATTTCCATGGCTTTGGCTTTACCAATGGCCAGGGTCAAACGCTGCGTTCCGCCAATGCCGGGCAATACCCCTAAAGTGACTTCAGGTAAACCAAATTTTGCATTATCAGCACAGTAAATAAAATCGCACATTAAGGCCAATTCACAACCACCGCCCAAGGCATAGCCACTTACCGCAGCAATTAAAGGCTTACGGCGCTGGGCAATCCGGTCGGCCAGACTGAAAAAATCATCCAGATAAATTTGTGGAAAATTTAAATCCGCCATTTCTTTAATATCGGCACCGGCAGCAAAGGCTTTTTCCGAACCGGCAATCACAATACAGCCAATCTTTGGGTCTTTTTCCAGCTGATCCAGTGCCTGATTGACTTCAACAATCAACTGGTTGTTCAGTGCATTTAAGGCTTGCGGACGGTTTAAAGTAATCAGTCCGACACCATTACGTTGTTCGAGTAAAATCGTTTGCCATTGCATGATAAAAATCCCTTTAAAATTATAAACTGCGTGCAATTACCAGGCGCTGAATATCGCTGGTGCCTTCATAAATCTGACAAATCCGTGCATCGCGATAAATTCGTTCAATCGGAAAGTCTTTCAGATAACCATAGCCGCCAAAAATCTGTAATGCTTTGGAACAGACACGTTCTGCCATTTCCGAAGCAAAGAGCTTGGCCATAGAGGCTTCGGTTAAACAGCTTTCACCGGCTTCCTTTTTACGTGCAGCAAAATGCACCAGTTGACGTGCCGCTTCAATTTCGGTGGCCATGCTGGCCAGCCTGAATGCAATCGCCTGCTGCTCAAAGATTGGCTTGCCAAAGGCCATACGATCATGGGCATAAACAGTGGCTTCTTCTAAAGCAGCACGCGCCAAGCCAACCGCCTGTGCCGCAATGCCGATCCGTCCACCTTCCAGATTGGCAAGGGCAATTTTCAGACCTTCACCTTCTGCACCCAGTCTTAGGCTTTCATGAATGCGGACATCGGTTAAAGCAATCTGACAGGTATCCGAAGCATGTAGACCGAGTTTTTCTTCGACCCGAATCACTTCATAACCGGGCGTATCACGTGGGATTAAAAATGCACTCATGCCCTTTTTACCCGCGTCTGGGTCGGTCACGGCAAAGACAATAATCATCCCGGCATTATGGCCTGAGGTAATAAACTGTTTGGCACCATTGATAATATAGTGATCGCCGTCCTTGACCGCCCGGGTTTTAATCGCTGCCGCATCCGAACCGGTATGCGGTTCGGTCAGGGCGAAGGCACCAATCATTTCCCCTTGAGCCAACGGTTTTAAAAACTGCTGCTTTTGCTGTTCCGTCCCAAACTTCAGAATCGGCACACAACCCACCGAGTTATGTACGCTCATGATGGCGGAGGTTGCACCATCTGCCGCAGCTACTTCTTCGAGGGCCAGCACATAAGCCAGCGTGCCCGTACCTGAACCGCCCCACTCTTCTGGAATCAGCATGCCTAAAAAACCCAGCTCACCCATTTGAGACAAGGTCTGTTTAGGAAAGATGCCTTTTTGATCCCACTCGCTGGCAAAAGGTTTAATCTGTTCCTGGGCGAAGCTTTTGGCCATATCCTGAATCAGTTGTTGCTCTTCCGTAAATTGCATTGATGCTTCCTTCAATCTCTTTATTCAATATTTTTATTCAATCTGCGGGCTTGGGCTGATTTATGCGGTTTTCACCTGCTGCTTGTTGATTTCCTGATTACGCAGTAAGAAACGCTGAATCTTGCCACTCGGGGTTTTGGGCAATTCTGTGACAAATTCAATCAGGCGTGGATAAGCATGGGCAGACAAACGCTTTTTCACAAACTGGCCCAGTTCCTCTTCCAGATGAGGTGAGGCTGTAAAGTTATTCGCCAGAATTACAAAGGCTTTAATCACTTCAGTACGTTCAGGATCAGGCACGCCAATGACGGCGGCTTCAATCACGGCATCGTGTTCCAGCAAGGCACTTTCCACATCAAATGGTCCCACGCGGTAGCCTGAGGTGGTAATGACATCATCACTACGCCCCACAAAACTCATACTGCCATCGGCATGAATTTCCGCGGTATCCCCAGTTAAATAGTAATGTCCGACAAAGGGCGATTTGCGACTTTCTTCATAACCCGAGAACCACATCATTGGGGACTGACTGATATCCACTGCCAGGATGCCCGGAACATCAATCGCTAGTTCCTGACCTTGTTCATCGATGACTGCAATCCGATAACCCGGACTGGCAAAGCCTGCCGAACCTGAACGGACCGGATGTTGTAGTGCATGATGATTGCACACCACCATCCCGACTTCAGTCTGGCCATAATGGTCATAAATTGCTACATCCAGTACTTCTTTAAACCAGCGGATCACTTCCGGGTTTAAGGGTTCTCCAGCACTACTGACCACGCGCAACTTGCCGCGCAGCTGCGCCATCTGAGCCGGATCAGCAGCCATCATCATGCGGTAAGCGGTCGGCGCACCGGCCAGATTGGTAATGCCATACTCCTTGACAATGTCGCAGACACTTTCGGCATTGAAACCACCTTCATAAAACAGAGTCGAGTGCCCGAGCAGTAAAGGCCCGGTAATGGCATAGTACAAGCCATAAGCCCAGCCCGGATCAGCAATATTCCAAAAAGCATCATCTTCGGTTAGACCGATGGCATTGTGCATATAGCCAGCAAAAGCAATCAGGGCTTTTAGCGGCACTTTTAGAGGCTTGGCCGGTCCAGTGGTTCCAGAGGTAAACATCAACAAAAATGGCTCATCGATACTGAGCATTTCCAGTTCACAACCTTCAGCCTGACGGTTTAACACCGTCCAAAAACTGAGGTCTCGCGGATAGGTTTCGGCCTGCGTTTCGGCATGTACAGTGACGATCGTAGGACAAGCACTAAGATCGGAGAGTTTCTCCCGATTCGCCAGATCAGTCACGACCAGCTTGCTTTGCGCCAGCTGAATACGGTGTTCGATGGCTTTAGGACCAAAGGCAGTAAATAAAGGTTGATACACTGCACCAATCCGCCAGGTCGCTAGAATGGTAATAATTAGCTCTGGAGTCCGCGGTAACAATCCGGAAACGCGGTCTCCTTTGCCAATGCCTTGAGACTTCAAAAAATTGGCAAACTGGCTGGAATATTTCTTAAGCTCGCGAAAGCTATACTGTTCTTTGCGGCCATCTTTACCGTACCAGTGCAAGGCAATGGCATCGGAGTCGGCATGGCGGTCGCAACATTCATAACAGGCGTTCAGTGCCTGCATCGAACCGGATAAATACTGTTTTGCCACTGTATCTAAATCAAAATTTTCAATCGTTTTTTGATAATCTAACATGTTCAACCTCAGCCTGAATTTATCGTTATTACTGACAAGGTACTGTTAATGAAGCGAATCCTTGCTTCATCTGGATATTTTAAGTGTTAAGCAGGTGGCGTAGTGTATTGATGCATGATGCTGGAAAAGTCCAGATGCGCATCCCCTTCCTGACACAATTGCTGATAGAGTTTTTGTACCATGCTGCCAAGTACAACTGGTTGATCCACCTGCTGCGCTGCATCGACGGCCAAGCCCAAATCTTTAAGCATGAGCTGTGCTGCGAAACCATCGGTATAACCCCGTGATGACGGCGCATTGGCACAGATATCCGGCCAGGGATTATAGATTTCAGAACTCCAGCAACGTCCGGTTGAGCTATTGATTACCCCGGCCAGTGCTTGAGGATCAATGCCCAGTTTGGCACCAAGCGCCATGCCTTCCGCAACGGCGGTCATGGAAATACCCAGAATCAGGTTATTACAGATTTTTGCCACCTGTCCTGTTCCTACAGCGCCACAATGCACCAGATTTTTACCCATACTGCTGAGGACTGGTTTTACGGCCTCAAAGGTGGCATCGTCTGCACCCACCATAAAGGTCAGAGTGCCATCTTTGGCCCCCAAAGTCCCGCCAGAGACTGGTGCATCACACACACAAACCTGTTTGGCCTGCGCCATCGTGGCAATCTCCTGAATAGTTTGCGGGTCAATGGTGCTGCTGTCGATACACAGGCTGCCGGCTTGGAGTACTTCCAGAATACCGTGTTCACCGAGATAGACTTCACGCACATGCTTGGCTGCCGGCAGCATGCTGACCACAATATCCGCCTGTTTTGCGGCAGCTTGTGGACTGTCACAAACTATACCGCCCGCTTCGGCAAAATGCTGTAAAGCCATGGTACTTAAGTCATAACCAAAAACCTGATGTCCCGATTTGAGCAGATTCTGCGCCATCGAGCCGCCCATGTTGCCCAAACCAATAAATGCAATCTTCATGCGGATGCTCCTTAGCGCAGGCTGATGGTGGTATTGACACCCGTGGTTTCCTGATCATCTTCAAACCAGCGACTAGTAATGGTTTTGGTCTGGGTATAGAACTGTACTGCCTGCTTGCCATAAGGACCCAAATCACCCAGCTTTGAACCGCGTGAACCGGTAAAGCTGAAGAACGGTACAGGGACAGGAATTGGAATGTTGATGCCGACCTGACCAATATCAATCTGGTTCTGGAAGATGCGCACGGTATTGCCATTTTGGGTAAACAGTCCAACGCCGTTACCGAATGGATTAGCATTAATCAGCTCAATCGCTTGTTCTAAAGTGTCGACATGCATGATCGCCAGCACCGGACCAAACACTTCTTCCTGATAAATGCGCATATCGGTCGTGACCTGATTAAAAATCGTTGGTCCAACAAAGTTGCCCTGCTCATAGCCCGGAACCTGAACATCACGACCATCGAGCAGCAGTTCAGCGCCTTGTTCAATGCCACTGTTAATCAGATCAATCACGCGGGCTTTGGCACGGGTCGAAATCACCGGTCCAACATCGGTATTGGGTTCATGCCCGGCATTGACTTTCAAGGTTTTGGTTTTATTGACCAGTTCATCAACCCAGTGCTTGGTCTCGCCGACCATCACTGCCACGGAAAGTGCCATACAACGCTGGCCTGCTGCACCAAAAGCGGCACCGACCAAAGCATTTAAAGTCTGTTCTTTATGGGCATCTGGCATCACCACCACATGGTTTTTCGCGCCCATCATCGACTGCACACGTTTGCCATGCTGGCCTGCGAGGTTATAGACGTGGGTGCCGACTGCGGTCGAACCGACAAAGGAAATGGCCTTGATGTCAGAATGGGTACAGAGCAAATCGACCACTTCTTTACCACCATGCACCACGTTGAGCACACCTGCTGGCACGCCAGCCTGAATCGCCAGTTCAACCAGCATCATGGTTGACAGTGGATCCTGTTCCGAAGGCTTTAAAACAAAGGTGTTGCCGCAGACAATCGCCATCGGGAACATCCACAGCGGAATCATTGCCGGAAAGTTAAAGGGGGTAATTCCGGCACAGACCCCCAGTGGCTGTTGCAAGGTATAGGTATCAACACCACGTGCCACGCCTTCTATGTATTCACCCATTTGTAGGGAACCGACTGAACAGGCATGTTCAACCACTTCTAAACCACGCTGGATATCACCTTCGGCATCTGCTAATGTTTTGCCCTGTTCAGCGGTCAAAACCTGTGCGATACTTTTTAAGTTGGTACGAATCAGATCTTGTAGTTTCAGCATGATACGCATACGTGTCTGAATCGGGGTCTGGCGCCAGCTGGCAAAGGCATTTTGCGCCGCCGCAATTGCAGCATTGACTTCTTCAGTCGTGGCAAAAGGCACCTGACCCAAGACTTCCTGAGTTGCAGGATTAACAATATCTTGCCAATGGCTGGTTTTTGATTCGACAAATTCACCATTAATCAGGAGTTTTGCGGTGGTGAATCCGGTACGTTGCTGGGGGTGATGAATAGCGTTCATGGTCGCTCCGTGCTGGTTTTGTTATTGTCGTTGTATCTGCCTTTACTGGCTTTTTTTTAACGTATTTTTTTACGCTGTGTCAGCAGACTAACAAAGAACACTTTGACCACCAATAGAAATTGATGCACGATGATTGTGCAAATATGCACAGGATTTAACAGGATGTTAAAGAGAAGATGAAAGTAGATTGGGATCATTTACGCTTTTTTTTGGTTTTGGCACGTGCTAAAACGCTCACCAACGCAGCCCGCTTGATTGGAGTTGAACACAGCACCGTGGCACGGCGGATTCAGGCGCTGGAAAATACCCTCGGTACACAACTGTTTAAACGTGAAGCAACAGGTTATGAGCTGACTTTGGAAGGTTTGGCACTAGTACCGCGTGTGGAACAGATGGAACAGTCCTTTATCCAGATTGACAAGCGCCATGATCCCTTGCAAGGTCGGGTTCGTATCGGCGCGCCGGAAGGCTTCGGCACAGCATTTCTGGCGGGCCTGTTGGCTGAGTTTTCCCAGCATTATCCGCTATTGACCATTGACCTGATTCCGGTGCCGAAAACCATTAAACTCTCGCATCGTGAAGCGGATATCGTTATTTCCATCGACCGGCCTAAATCCGGGCCGTATATCATTACCCGGTTGTCCAATTACTGTCTAAAGCTGTATGGCAGTAAACGTTATTTACAACAAAATCCGCCAATTCAAAAACTGGAAGATCTGAAACAGCAACGTTTTGTCAATTATATTGATGATCTGGTTTATAGCGCGGCGCTGTATTCACTGGAACGCCTGCCCTTGCAAGTCAGCGCCTGTTTTCGCAGTAACAGTATTCTGGCACAGGAGATTGCAGTTCGGGCCGGTGCCGGATTGGCCATTTTGCCGAGATTTCTTGTACATGATAAAAGTGAACTGGAAGAAGTTCTAGGCGATCAGCTGAGTTTTACCCATACTTTCTGGATGCTCACCCTGGTCGATTTACAACATGAGCCGAGAATTAAATTAGTGTGGGATTTTTTGCGTAAACAGGCCGATGTTCAGCAAGAACTGCTAATGGGCAGATAAATCACTATTTGTATAGATTTCAATAATATCTAGACACAGCAAATGAACGGATCACCAGAATTATAGCCAAATCCTAAAGACTATAGAACAATAAAGGTATGGGATACTCAAAAAGTTAACATGTTAAGCAGTCTAAAATGCCCCCTATATGAGCTAAGGGAGTCGGTTTTTAAATGCTATTAGGGGATTATTTTTACACTGCCGTGGCTTTATTGCACGAACTTATCCCAAAGGCTTATTCAGCAATAACTCTCAAATGAATAAGTCTAGACCTAAAATCTATCGTACAACAAATTGATCTTCCTATAACCGAACCTTAATTATATAAAAGACAAAAACATATTAATATTTATTGCAGTTAGCTATTAAAGAAAGCAGCAATCGCCTACATCTAATTACCGATTGTACTGACTTGAAATCTTTAAGTGACAGCAAGTAAAAACGTAAGAAACATTAACCTTCATATCGATGATAGCGGCTTAGGCTAAATATGGGTATAGAGGCTGAAACACTGCAAATATGTACAGTTCCGCTCATAATGAACAAGATTAGTGATTCACTAGTACTCGATGATTTACCTGATCAAATTTTACTGGATGAGCGGATTAATTCTGTCTATATAGATGGAGCTTATGACACGAAACATTGCAGAAAAGTCTTTTCAGATCGACAAGCACATGCGGTAATTCTATCTTTAAAGCCTTTATGCTCTAAAGCCAATTAAAAATAATATTGATTTAAGCTGCTTACATAGTACTTATATGAATTCTAAAAACAAAAAACCACTTAGGGTTAATGCATCTAAGTGGTTGTTTTATATGGTGGGCCCAGACAGACTTGAACTGTCGACCAACGGATTATGAGTCCGTTAACATAGTAATTAAAGATCAACAAATTACAAATATAATATCAATACTATCATGTATTTATGTAATTTTAAAAATTTATTATTAACTCTTTTTGTTGATTAATATATATTGATTTTGCTTACTACTTGCTTACCAGATGCTTACTAGAATGAAGTTAACAAAACCTGCTATTGATAAAATTGATTGCTCAGACAAAAATAAACCAACTTTTTTTTGGGATGAGAAAACACCAGGATTCGGCGTCAAAGTTACACCTAAAAATAATAAAAGCTACATTTTCCAAGGCCGTATTGGTCTTCAAAACCGTCGTATCAAAATTGGTGACGTTGATGTATGGAAATTAGATGAAGCTCGTAAATATGCACAAGAATTGGCGATTATGTGCCACAAAGGGATTGACCCATTAATCGAGCGTAAGAAAGCTTTAGCTGATAATAAAGAACTGCTAAAACAAGAAAAACGCAAAACTATTAAATTTAAAGATGTATGGTTTGAATATTTAAAAGCAAGACAACCTAATTGGCGACCAAGAAGTTATCAGGACCACATCGAATTATCTAGAGGTGGTTACGATCCTGAAAAAAATAGTGTTTATACCAGTCAACCCATTTTTCAACTGTTTGAGTACAAACTTTCTGAATTAACTGCAGATGTATTATGCGATTGGCTTGATCACAATGACTTCCGTCCAACAACATCAGCTAAAGCATACAGACTTACACGAGCTTTCCTGAATTGGTGTGATGAACACGAAGACTATGAAAACTTAGTGCCTCCAAAATCATACAACTCAAAAAAAGTTAAAGATAAAGTCCCTTCCCCAAAAGCCAAGAATGATTGTTTGATGAAACAGCATCTAAAACCATGGTTTGAAGAGGTAAATAAGTTAACTAGCAGAAAAATAGCGATTTTTTTGATATGTAGTTTAATCACTGGTTGCAGAAAGAATGAGCTGCTTTCATTAAAATGGACAGATGTCGATTTTCGTTGGAAAACAGCAAAAGTCAGGGATAAAATTGAAGATGAAGGTCGCCTAATTCCTCTAACTGCATATGTTGAAAGCTTATTATTAGAACTAAAGAAAAATTCTGATTCTAAATTCATATTTAGCAGTAAGGGCGCTGAATGTGGCCATATTGTTAATCCTTACGATAGCTTAGAGAAAATATGTAAAAAACTAAATATTGAACTTACTCCCCATGGATTGAGGAGATCATATAAAACGTTAGCTATTTGGGCAAAAATCAATGAAGGATCTTTAGCACAGATATCAGGTCATAAACCAAGTGCATTAGTTGAAAGGCACTACATCGTACGACCTATGGATATGCTACAAGAAACACTACAAGAATATGAGGATTGGATTTTGCAACAAGTGCGAAATGGCATTAATTGAAATACCTCGATACGGACTAATGCCAGTCAGTTAAGAAATTGACTGGTAGAGGGTGTAAATAATTCTGTGTAAATACAGTTTTAAAAATACTTGGTTACACGCTCTTCAAACGAGAGCGTTCAAAAATCTATGTCAGTAAATTTAACTAGATTTTAATTATATCGATCTAATCGACCTTCAAAGTAAATGGATAATTGAGTATTGTGTGAAAATTGAGACTTCTACTGACATTTTGGTAAATTTTACCTCATGTCATAGGAGTTTGAATTTTGAGTACAAAAGCCCAACGGGAAATTGCCCATAAATTAAAAGTGTTTGCTCATGCTGAACAAAATCGCAATGTTGCATTGACCTGTCGATATTTTGGTATTTCACGAAATACTTTTTATCGTTGGAAGAAGAATTATAAATCCAAAGGAGAGATACGATTAGTCAACAGTAAGCCATGTCCACAGAACCTTAAGCTACGCACGCCTGCTGAGATTGAAGATAAGATTATTTATTTACGTCAACACTATCATTTTGGACAACTACGGATCAGTTGGTATTTATGGCGTTATCACCAAATTAAAATTTCAGCAGCTGGGGCGTACCATGTTTTAAAACGGCATGGTATGAATCGATTACCCCAAAATCAGCGTAAACGTTCTATTCCTATTCCTCAACGTTATAAAAAACAAGTACCAGGGCATCACGTTCAAGTTGATGTAAAGTTTCTCTTTTTTAAAGATCAAAATGGAAAACAAGTCAAACGATATCAATATACCGCTATTGATGTGGATTTAAAAGCCAAGCTGGCCGAATGGGAGGCATTTTACAATTATGCCCGACCTAATGCAGCCATGAATGGCAAAACACCCCTATGAACGATTAAAAGAAAAGTTATGCTAAAATCTTGGTGTCAGTGGAGGTCCTAGTATTCACATATAAAAAGCACAAAAACAAATTTATTTACAGGCTCACTCAAAACTATCTTTCTCTTAAAGCCTCTTGCGCTTTATTAAATGGTTTTATTAGATAATCTAAAATCGTTTTCTCCCCTGTTTGGCAGGCAGATTGAGCTTTTGGCAAAGCTGCTCTATACGGTCGTATTGCAGATTCATCAGGAAACTCCTAGCAACTGGTCATATACCGATAAGGGATGCTGCAAACTCTCGTAGGGCATGACATGCTGTGCTGCTGCAACAGGTACAGTGCCAGAACCTGTATCTGATTGCGGTAATGGCGTAAATTTTTGCTGCTCCTGTTGCAGTCGAACAGCCGGTTTTTCTTGCGTGTTGGTATGAATTCGCTGATTGGCGGTTTCATGCAGCCACCGGCCAATGTGGGCATTGGCGACATCAACATCTAACAGTAAACCCGAAGTCTTCAGGCTTGCTTTCAATGGCACAATAAAGCTTGATTTGAGGTATCCATTAAAGCGTTCAACTTTGCCTTTGGTCTGTGCACGGTAGGGCTTACATACGCGAGGACGAAAGCTGTATTTCTTGGCGCAGTCGAGCAGTTTGGGATTCCATTTATGCTGCCCCTCCTGATAGGCATCCCGTTCAATCATGATCGTTTTAGCGTTATCAAACAGGATTTCCTGAGGTACTCCTGCAAAGAACTGAAATGCATTTTCTAGACCATCGATCCATGCATCGGTACGTTCATGATCATAAAATTTCACGAAAGTCGCTCTGGAATACCCTAATGTTGCGACAAAGGCTTTTAAAGTCGTGTTGTTGCGTCGAATTGTGGTGAAATCCACCTGCATTTGTTGGCCAGGTTGGGTTTCAAAACGAATGATCGGTTCCGGTTTAGCAACTGGTTTTAATGTTGCAAGATATTCCCTCAAGATCCTGATCTTTCCTGGATATCCCAACCTTAAAATTTCCTGGTAGAGCACAACAGCAGGAATCCATTCAGGATGAGCTGCGTTTACACGTTGGAGTAAATAAGGTTTATATGGGTCAAGGATACTTATTCTAGGCTGTATACGCTGATACTGAGGTGTGGTGTTTTGCCGTAAATATTTACGTACGGTATTCCTGGATACCCCCAGTTCACGAGTAATCGCTTTAATAGATTTACCTTGCTGATGAAGTATTTGGATTGTCACTGCTTGCTCCAAAGTTAACATGTTGAGCAGTCCAAAATGACCGCTATATTAACCAAGGGGGTCAGTTTTTAAATGCCGTTAGGGGGTCATTTTTACACTGCCGCTAACAGCGCTTGATGAATTGCATCAAAAAGTGTTAGCTCAGCTTCAGAGTTAATGCTTATTTTTTCCATACCTTTAAGTTGTTGTTGAATACCACTCGATTTGATCACTGGCAAAGTATCTTGCGCTGTCTGCTCACCCCATGAGTATTTACTTAGTTCTTGGATACTCACTTGATTCAAATCTGCAGGTTGCGACGAAAAAAACTGTTCGATGTTTGCTTTAGCTGAGTCTAAATAATTTTTTGGTTTTGCTGCATAAATAGGCATTATTGGTGCACAAAACGGAAGAAACAGCACAAGCCATATCTTTGATTTTATAAAATTCATGATTTAAGCATCTTGGTAAATTCATACCGTGGGAGTTTTTCAAATGCTGCGTCATAGCATTAAATGAGTACTGTAATTGCAGCCATTTTCATTGCAAATTCAAATCCATCTTTGTCTAAAATTAACTTAAAATAAATTCAAATTTAAAACGAATGAAAGGAGCGTTATGTTTGATATAACGCTCCTTGTGAAGGATCAATCTAAAACCAATCCGCCACTTAGCCCTTAGCCAATAATGATTTGGTTATTTTGAACTAAATCATCTAGATCAAAAGCATTTGGCTGATTGAGTAAAACAACTAGATTTTCAGAATGATATTGCTCGGCTGAACCATCACGATCAATTGAAATAACCGCCTGATTATTTTCAGCATTGTAATCAACTGTAATAAAATCAGACCAGTTACTTTCATTCGCATCAGCAGACAATAATGCAGAAATATCAATCACATCATTAACTTCACCCAGTGTAAATCCATCAATTGTTTGAAGTTCATTACCGCCTGTTGCATCATCGTTTAATAGATCAAAAATAATTGAATTATCATCAGATAGCATAGACGTTAATTGAAGGCTCTCTGTAGTTGCAGGATAAACGCCCAAATCTTTTACATACAAATCATCTGAAGTGGGATCGCCAACAACATCAGATTTTTGAACATCCCATTGCAGTGAAATAGATGGCGTTCCTGAAACACCAGGGATATAGACTTCCCAATTATTCCATTCAAAATCTTTTGAAGAAGGATCACCGCCATCTTTTTCATAAGAAGGAGCATCAAAGTAATCTACATTTCCTGTGGCACCATTTCCATAAACAATAACAGCTTGACCAGTTTTATCCAAAGGTGTGCTGTCACTGTTTGATGGGGTCGTTACTGTTGCATAAACAACGCCACCCACAATGAGTTTAAATACTGTCGACTCACCCTGCCCAGATTCTGTAGAGAAGCCATTATTCCAAGCAAGCTGCATCGCAATTTTTGCGCCATTTGCCAAAGCATTTTCAGCTATTGGTTCACGAGTCGTAATTTCCACAATACCCGCGTTATCTTGACGAACGCCATAAGCCTCCTTCTTAAGATAAGTATCATAATTAATTAACTCATTATTTTCCGAGTACTTCCAAGGATTATTATCAGCATTGTCCCATTCACCTAAGCCATTAGTAAAACCGCCTGTTACAGAATCTTCAGCATATGTTGGTGGTGTAGAAGCTTCAGCATCCGTCACCTTAACCTCAAAATCTAATATAGAGGTTGATGTATCTCCATTTGATTTTTCAGTAGACATTACAGTTAAAGTTACATTCAGCACTGCATCCGTTTTATCACCAACAGTCAGTATAAAGTCTGTATATTCCGTTGTACCAGAATCCTTGTCTTCAGGAATATAACTCGCTGTTCCGTCCGAACCTACAGTAACTGAATGTTCATTGCCAAGTGCATCCTTAAAGGTCAAGACAGCACCTGCCGGTAATCCAGACATTACAAATGATAAGTATTCAGAACCATCTGTATCTGTAACTTTTAGATGAATTCCTGTTAAGTCAATACTATCTGCAGACGTCCCTTGATATCCCATCTTAACAGGATAGAACCCAGTATCATTTTTTCCATCAGTCCCCGCATCGTAGTCACCTAATACATAGCTTGTATCTTTAAGGCTATCTTCTATAGCATCAACATTTGGATAAAATTTTAAATTACCTTTAGAAGGGTCTTTATTTTGAACAGCAAAATTATAATTTCCTGCACCAACCGCATTATGCGCATAAAATTGGAAGCTATAGAAACCAGATTGAGTCACACTAAAGTCACCATTTCCACTAGTGCTTGTACCTCTCCAATTTACATGTAATGATGATACTTCATCACCTATGACTATCGCAGCACTATCATCACCCTTTCCAGAGTAAGAATAGGTTTGACCAGCTTCTAAAAAGACATAACCCGAAATATAGACAGCATTCCTTTCAGGTAAATCATTAGAAATTAAGCTAGTAGTAGTACTTGCTGCTGACGAACCGACAGCAGAGCCGTCTTCATTAAATACATGATCATTTTGACGCAAATAATTAATTGCATCTAATAGGGTTCCTTTATTTGCTCCATCCCCATTATTTTCAATCAAATTATGCCCATTAACTTTTTTTACATTTGACCATGTTTGGATATTTAATTCTAATGCAGGTGGATCAAGCTCAAAGTTACCAGTCGTTGGCTGATCTGCAACTGCTAAAACTTCAATATTTAAGTTTGCTGTATCCGTATCCGTACCATTACTCACGGTATAAGTAATGGCAGGAACATTACCGCTGTAATCCAATACTGGAGTAAATGTATATGCTCCATCTGCTCCAATATTAACCGTACCTACATCTGGAATATCAATGTTGGTTCCAACACCGTAAGCGACGCCATCGATTTCGATACCTGTTACAGTGAGCCCTTGCGTATCATTTGTAAGAACGTTCCCATTAATAGTCGCAGCATCTTCTTGCATTGAGTGAGTATCATCACGTACAAAAAGGTCTAAACCACCACCATTTTCTGGCGGAAGAGTCACTTCAAGCTCTGGCGGAACTGTGACGCCTGGCGCGCCTGCAAGCTCATCCGGGCCTGTCACTGCATTGCCGTTGCG